>JANOOQ010000364.1:0-4828 GCA_031421515.1 Leifsonia sp. | reverse complement strand
GACGGCCTGATCACCAACGAGTACGCGACCTACAACTCGGGCTACGACAAGCTCAACGAAGACATCGACAACTTCAACGCGCGCGCGGATTCGGGCGACTTTAGTTCGCAATCGCAATTCAACGCCGAGCGCGCCGAGCTGCTGCAGCGCCAGGCGAATCTCGACGCACTCTACTCTTCGATCGAGGCACGAGTTGCCCAGTACGACGACTTGGTTGCGCAACTCGACGACCTCAACGCGGTGCTCGCGGACCTCAACGAGAGCATCAACATCACACCTCGAAGCGACGCCGATCTAGGCGAAAATTGACGAAATCTGATCAATCTCGTCGGTCGTAGCGGCCCACGCTGTCGCGGCAGCTGCGTTCTGACGCACTTGAGCCAGCGTCGTGGCGCCCGCGATGACGCTCGACAAGTCGGGCCTCGCGAGTAGCCACGTAAAGGTCGCATCGAGCATCGTGACTCCCCGCGCTGCGCAAAACTCGGCATAATCGTCGATCACGTGCCAGGGCGCGTCTTGCGCCAAATGCGGTCGTTGGCGCATGATTCGGGAATCTTGCGGGCGAGCATCCCGAGTGAACTTGCCCGTGAGCAAGCCGTTGTGCAACGGGAAGAACGGCAGGAATCCGAGTCCGGCATGCGCCACCGCTGGCAGCACCTCGCGCTCGACACCACGAGCGAGCAGGTTGTACTCGTCTTGAGCGCTCACGAACGCGCGCGTTCCTAGTTCGGCCGCCGCGGCATCCGCGTGTCGAATCTGGTCCGCCGTGAATTGGGAGTGGCCGAAAAAGCGGATCTTGCCCTCGCTCACGAGTTCGTCAAGCGCGACGATTGTCTCCTCGATCGCAGTCTCTGGATCGGGCGTATGCATTTGGTAGAGATCGACATGGTCAGTCTGAAGTCGGCGCAATGAGTCTTCGAGCGCCGCGCGGATGTACGTACGGGAACCCTTGGCATGGCCGGGCGCGATGTTCATGTCGACATCGAAATGCCCAAACTTTGTCGCGAGCACGACTCGGTCGCGCTTGCCGTGAAGCGCGTTCCCCATGAGCGTCTCGCTTTGGCCAGGAATCGCACCGTAGATGTCGGCGGTATCGAGAAACGTGATGCCTGCGTCGATCCCGGCGTCGAGAAGTGCGCTCGTGCCCTCTTGCGACTCGGTCGCGGTACCCGTGCGACCGAAGTTGTTACACCCCAGCCCAATCGTCGAGACAGCGAGTGTGGACTTACCGAGCGAGCGAGTGGGGAGCATGCTCCTATCCTCCCCCGACCTACGCCCGCTTGTCGTTTCCACATGTCCGAAAAGTGCCAGTGAGCGAGCGGATGCCCCGGCTACAGTCGAAGAATGCAGCACACTTCAATGCAGACCCCAGCCGGCGCCGCCACCTTAGCCCCGACCTCGGCCCCCGCGTTTTTGCGCCGTACAGACTCGCCGATCGGGCAGATCGAGCTCACAAGTGACGGAGCAGCAATCACCTCGCTCGCGATCGAAGGTGGCCTCGGCCTCCCCTGGGGTGATCTTCCCGAACGCACTGCGCCAGTACTAGAGACGGCAGTCGCACAACTCGCCGAATACTTCGCGGGCGCGCGGCACAACTTCGACCTACCTATCTCCGTCGAGGGCACCGAGTTTCAGCGAGCCGTATGGCTCGAGCTCAGTAGATTGCCCTTCGGCAGCGTCGCCTCGTACGGCGAGATCAGTGGCGCGACAGGGCGCGCGACCGCGGGGCGCGCGGTTGGTGGAGCGGTCGGCGCCAATCCGATTCCGCTCATCGTGCCGTGTCACCGAGTGCTCGGCACGAACAAGCGCATTACTGGCTATAGTGCCGGCGCGGGCATCCCGACGAAGGCCTGGCTCCTCGATCACGAAGGCATCGAGCACCGATCGTGAACGACATTCGCGAGGGTGACGACGGTCTCGCCCGCTGTGCCTGGGTCGGTACCGACTCCGAGTACGCGCGGTATCACGACGAAGAGTGGGGCACCACCCTGCGCGGTGATCGCGAGCTCTTCGAGAAGCTGTGCCTCGAGGGCTTCCAAGCCGGACTCTCGTGGATCACGATTCTCAAGCGGAGGCCGGCGTTTCGAGAAGTGTTCCACGGCTTCGACCCGCGGACCGTCGCAGCGCTCGCGCCGAGCGATGTCGAGGCGCTCATGCTCGACGCTCGCATCATTCGCAATCGCGCGAAGATCGAAGCGACGATCTCTAACGCCCACGTGACTCTCGCGCTTACGAACGGAGCGCCGGGAGCTCTCGACGCACTCATGTGGAGCTTCGCGCCGCCCTCGCGGCGCTCTCGACCGAAAACGCTCAGCGAACTTCCCGCCGTGACCGCCGAGTCGACTGCTCTCAGCGCCGAACTGCGCCGCTTGGGCTACCGATTCGTCGGGCCGACCACGATTTATGCCCTCATGCAGTCGACGGGAATGGTCGACGATCACGTAGCGGGGTGTTGGCGCGCCGAGTGACCCCGCGTCTTCACGCGACTAACTCGAGCTCGCCCTCAGCCCCCTTGGACAAGCGGATGCCGCTCGCCGTCGCCCAGGCGATCAACGAGTCCACCGAGTCGTGGTCGATGCTCGCGAGTAGCACGCTGCGCACGAACTCGCCCTTGCTCTTCTTATTGAAGTGGCTGAGCACCACGCGCCGCCCGCCTTCCGTCTCCGAAACGACCCGCACGTAGACCGAGTGTTTCGGTGCTGGTCCGAGCGCAACGTATGACTCAGACCGGAGGTCGATGATCAGTCCGGGATGATCGCTCAATACTCTTGAAATTGGCTCTCGCCACACGGTACGAAGTGACAATCGGGGCAACCTCGAATTGTGGGACAACCGGTAGGCAGGAATTGGATCGTCGGCTCTTAGGAGGCCGAATAGGGCTGAATGGATCGCGAGATGCTCTGTGGCGAACGCTCGAGCGTCGCGACTGAGGCTTGGTGCGTCGATGCCGTCATACAGCACGCCCGTGTACCGGTCGATCGCGGCCATCGTGGGCGAGACCCTGACGGCTCGGTTCCTAGCGATCTCGAACCGTTGCGTTGGGCCGAGCTCGAGGGCTGCAGTTGACGCTCCGAGGTTGCGAGACAGTGACGTAAGGGCGGCGAGGGTGAGCTTTCGCGCCGGCGTGAGTTGCGCAAAACTGAGTGCCGCGAGGTCTAGCGCCGAGGCATCCGCACCCCCCTCACGTTTCGTTTCGGAGGGGGGTAGAAGCAGAAGCACTAGCTTTCGAGGAACGCGATGGCCCGATCGACGTTTACGCCGAGCGGGTCGACCGAGTCGAGAGTGATCCGCGCCACCGCCGCGCCCGAGCCGCTCCACTCTGCGTAGTCGTCGAGGCTTTGTTCGACCGCGTTCCACGTGAGTTGGATGTGCGGCATGCTTAGTCGCCAAGCTTCAATTCTGCTGCGGTGCAAGTTGGGATCTGAACAAATCACCTCGATGAATCGCAGCGGCTCGTTCATGCGTTGTGCGAGGTTGACCCACTGCTCTCGCGCTGGGGCGACGGCGTTGACGGCGTCAACCATGATGCCCGCGCCCGTCATGAGTACGCGCTCGGCGAGCGTTTCGGCTACAAGGTATGCCGCGAGGCCCGTCGGTTGATCTGCATCGATGCCCGCTTGAAGAATCGCGGTCTCGATGGGATCGACCGATACGACCGCGATCCCCAACCGGCTCGCCACGACCTGCCCGATCGTCGACTTGCCGGTACCGGGAAGACCTGCCATTGCGACGAGCATGTGCGGACTCCTCTTATGAAATCAGCTCGGCGTTTCGAGCCACGACCGTCACGGTGTTGTTGACGACCGAAAGAAAGCCATCGTCGGCAGTCGCAGAAATCACATCGCCAGCAGGTGTCGTGATTCGGACGTTGCCTTCAGCAAGAATGGCAAGAATCGGCTCGTGGCCGGCGAGAATACCGATCTCACCCACGACCGTCTTAGCAATGATTTGCTTCGCCTTACCCGACCACACTTCGTTGTCGGCCGAGACGACGCTCACGGTGAGTTCGGCCATGGCTAGCCGTTCTCCTTCTGGATCTTAGCCCACTGCTCTTCTACGTCGGAGATGCCACCGACGTTGAAGAACGCTTGCTCAGCGACGTGGTCGAAGTCACCGCGAGTGATCGCGTCGAAGGACTCAATCGTGTCCTTGAGCGGAACAGTGGAACCCTCGACGCCCGTGAACTTCTTAGCCATGTAGGTGTTCTGCGAAAGGAACTGCTGGATACGGCGCGCGCGCGAGACGGTGATCTTGTCTTGTTCGGAAAGCTCGTCAACACCGAGAATCGCGATGATCTCTTGGAGTTCCTTGTTCTTCTGAAGGATCGCCTTGACGCTCGTCGCGACGCGGTAGTGGTCGGCGCCCAAGTAACGCGGGTCGAGGATGCGGCTCGTAGAGGTGAGCGGGTCTACTGCGGGGTAGAGACCCTTCGACGCGATCTCGCGGCTCAACTCGGTGGTTGCGTCCAAGTGGGCGAATGTCGTTGCCGGTGCCGGGTCGGTGTAGTCGTCGGCGGGAACATAGATTGCCTGAAGCGACGTGATCGAGTGTCCACGAGTCGACGTGATGCGCTCCTGGAGGATACCCATTTCGTCAGCAAGGTTCGGCTGGTAACCCACGGCGCTTGGCATGCGACCGAGCAACGTCGATACTTCTGAACCCGCTTGCGTGAATCGGAAAATGTTGTCGATGAATAGCAACACGTCTTGCTTCTGCACATCGCGGAAGTACTCAGCCATCGTGAGCGCAGAGAGTGCTACACGAAGACGCGTGCCCGGCGGCTCGTCCATCTGGCCGAAGACTAGAGCGGTCTTGTCAAAGACGCCCG
>JANOOQ010000363.1:0-2052 GCA_031421515.1 Leifsonia sp. | reverse complement strand
GAATCATGAGCCGAGACTGAAGCACGCGCATCGCCGCGGCCCGGTTTTGAATCTGGCTCTTCTCGTTTTGCATCGACACGACCGTGCCCGTCGGGATGTGCGTCAGACGTACGGCGGAGTCGGTCGTGTTGACGGATTGCCCGCCCGGGCCGCTCGAGCGAAACACGTCGACGCGAATGTCTGACTCGGGAATGTCGATCACGACAGCTTCTTCGATGAGCGGGATTACCTCGACCGCGGCGAAGCTCGTCTGTCGCTTACCCGCCGCGCCGAAGGGGCTCATGCGCACGAGCCGGTGGGTTCCCGCCTCGACGCTCAATGTGCCGAAGGCGTATGGTGCATCCACTTCAAAAGTCGCGCTCTTGATGCCGGCTTCTTCTGCGTAGCTCGTGTCCATCACTGTGACGGGGTACTTGTGTTGCTCGGCCCACCGCAAATACATGCGAAAAAGCATGTCGGCGAAGTCGGCGGCATCCACTCCCCCGGCGCCCGCACGAATCGTGATGACAGCGGGCCGATCGTCGTACTCGCCGTCGAGCAGCGTCTGAACTTCGAGCTCACCGAGCAGCTTCTGGATGCTCGCTAGCTCGGTGTGCACGTCGGCGGCCGCCGACTCGTCCCCTTCTTCGTTCGCGAGTTCGACCATGATCTCGATGTCGTCGAGCCGACTCGCGATACTCAGGATCTTGGCAAGCTCTGCTTGCCGGTGGCTCAACGCGCTAGTGACCTTCTGGGCTTTCTCGGTGTCGTCCCACAGATTGGGGGCCCCGGCTTGCTCGCTCAGGTCAGTGATTTCGGCTTCGAGCCGATCGACCCCAACGACCGAGCGAATATCGGCAAAGGTCGAGCGAAGGGCCGCAACCTGCTCAGAAATATCCAGTTCGATCATTTGCTTGCAAGCCTACCTGCGATGCCGAACCGCGCTGGGGCGGCGGTAGCATCGGAGTGATGTCGACCGTCGAGCAGCCATTCCGTTGGCGATCGATCGCGCTCCCGGCTCTGCTGCCGACACTGATCTTCTCGATCGGCGAGGGAGCGATCATCCCGATTATCCCGATCGCAGCGGATGATCTTGGCGCGTCACTCGCGATCGCGGGTCTAGTCGCGGCGGTGCTCACGATTGGTGAGCTGTTCGGAAACATTCCGAGCGGTTGGCTCATCGTACGCATCGGGGAACGCGCCGCAATGATCGGCGCGACCGGGCTCTCGATCGTGGGACTCGTCATTGCGGTAGTTGCACCGAACCCACTCGCGCTCGGTGTCGGAATCCTACTCGTGGGACTCTCCGCAGCCGTGTTTGCGCTCGCGCGCCACGCATTCATGACGAGCTTCGTGCCCCTCGCGTACCGCGCTCGCGCGCTCTCGACTCTGGGCGGCACGTTCCGGCTCGGCTTCTTCGTCGGGCCCTTCATCACGTTTGGTGTCATTCACCTCACGGGATCCGTGTCGTCTGCGTTTTGGATCCACATCGTCGCGTGCCTCGCGGCTGGCCTCATACTTCTACTGTTGCCTGACCCGACGGCAAGCTTCGGGGCCGTCAAGACCGTGCGGCTCGCCGGACGGCAACTGCGCGAAGGAGAGGCGCTCGCGGCGCAAGAATCTTCGGGGTTGTTCCGCACCATGTATGAGAATCGTGCCGTGCTTTCGCGGCTAGGTACGGGTGTCGCACTCATCGGGGCTTTGCGGGCAAGTCGAAACGTGATCATCCCGTTGTGGGCCGTGAGCATCGGTGTGAGTGCCCCGAACACCGCACTCATCATCGGAATCGCCGGTGCCGTCGACTTCGCGCTGTTCTACGCAGGCGGCGCGATCATGGACCGGTTCGGGCGGCTGTGGTCGGCCGTGCCCTCAATGATCGGGCTCGGGCTCGGTCACCTCACGCTGGCCGCGACGCACGACGTGTCGGCAAACGTGTCGTGGTTCATTGCAGCGGCGATGCTCTTGGCGCTCACGAACGGCATCGGGAGTGGCATCATGATGACACTCGGCGCTGACCTTGCAGATCGACACAATCCGGCCCCGTTCCTCGGTGCATGGCGCTTCACGGGCGGG
>JANOOQ010000362.1:0-3071 GCA_031421515.1 Leifsonia sp. | reverse complement strand
CGGCTGCAAGCTTGGCGGCCGCTACCTTTGTGCCCGCTCCCCCCGTGCCGACGCCCGCTGCGCCGACCTCACCGAACTCGACTGCACTCAAGTCGTCGTCGAACGGCACAGAGTCGATCTTGACCGCGCCCGGCTTACCCGGCGGCCGCGTGTAAAGCGCGTCGATATCGCTCAGCAACACGAGCACGTCGGCGCGTACAAGCACGGACACGAGCGCCGCGAGGTGGTCGTTGTCTCCGAAGCGGATCTCCTGCGTCGCGACCGTGTCGTTCTCGTTGACGATCGGCAAGATTCGCAACCCCAGAAGTCGTTCCATCGCCCGCTGGGCGTTGCTTCGGTGTGTCTGGTTTTCCATGTCGCCCGCGGTAAGCAAAATCTGTCCAGCGACGATCCCGTACCGGTCGAGGCTCTCTTGGTAGCGAAAAATGAGCACGTTCTGACCGACGGCGGCCGCGGCTTGTTGGGTCGCGAGGTCGGTCGGTCGGGCATCCAGCTTGAGAAACGGGATGCCCGTGGCGATTGCCCCCGACGAGACCAGAATCACTTCTGAGCCTCGACCGTGCGCGGCCGCGAGCGCGTCCACGAGTGCCCCGATTTGGCCCACATTGGCGCCGCTCACCGACGAGGATCCCACCTTGACGACGATCCGACGTGCGCCTGGGATGTCGGCGCGGGAGAGCACGCTGCTAGTCACGGTCCTCGTCCCTGTCTGCATCGCGGTCTGCCTCGCGGTCGATCGCGAACCCTTCGTCGCTCGTCCAGAGACCGGACGCGCGTTCGGCTTCGAGTTCGGCGCGCGCGGCGGCCTTCGCGTCCATGCGTTCGAGGTAGGTCTGGCGGCGCTTGCGGTTCGTGTCGCGCTGGTTGTCGTCGAGGCGAGAGTCGGTGCCACGCGGGCTCGTGATGAGCTCGGCGGTCGACGAGAGCGTCGGTTCCCAATCGAATACGACACCGCCGCCCGCGCCGATCATGACTGTCGAGCCCGGGATCGCGCCCGCCTTGAAGAGGTCGTCTTCCACGCCGAGTTTTGCGAGCCTGTCGGCGAGGAACCCCACAGCTTCTTCGTTGGTAAAGTCGGTTTGAGCGACCCAACGCTCGGGCTTAGCGCCGATCACGCGGTACACGTTGCCGAACGAGCCGCCCTCGACCTTGACGACGAATTCCTTCTCGTTCACTGCGCGTGGACGAATGATGATTCGCGCCTTGGCGGGTTCGAGTTCCTTTGTCGCACGATCTGCTTCGACGAGCGCTGCGAGCGCGAACGACAGCTCGCGCAGCCCCGCTCGGGACACAGCGGATACCTCGAACACGCGGTAGCCGCGCGCTTCGAGTTCGGGTGTTACGAAGTCCGCGAGCTCGCGACCCTCGGGAACATCGATCTTGTTGAGCGCGATGAGCTGCTCGCGTTCGAGGAGCGGCAATTGGCCTTCCGGAACCGGATAGGCAGCGAGCTCGCCGAGGATTACGTCGAGATCGCTGATGGGGTCGCGGCCAGGTTCGAGAGTCGCGCAGTCGAGAACGTGCAGGAGGGCCGTGCAGCGCTCGACGTGACGCAAGAACTCCAGCCCAAGGCCCTTGCCTTCGCTCGCACCCTCGATGAGTCCCGGAACGTCGGCGATCGTGTAACGGGTGTCCCCCGACTCGACAACACCGAGGTTGGGGTGCAGCGTCGTGAACGGGTAATCCGCGATCTTCGGTTTAGCTGCGCTCATCGCGGCGACCAAGCTCGACTTTCCAGCGGACGGGTAACCGACGAGCGCGACATCCGCCACGGTCTTCAACTCGAGAAAAATGTCGCCTTCGAAACCGGGCGTACCGAGAAGCGCGAAGCCTGGGGCCTTTCGCTTGTTGGTCGCGAGTGCGGCGTTGCCGAGTCCGCCTTGACCGCCAGGACCGACAACAATGCGCAGGCCTGGAGCATCCATGTCGAGAAGCTCGTTACCCTCGGCGTCTTTCACGACCGTGCCAACGGGAACCGCGAGCACAAGTTCTTGACCCGACGTGCCCGACTTGTGGTCACCCTGGCCGGGCTGACCGTGCTCTGACTTGCGGTGTGGCGCGCGGTGGAAACCCAAAAGCGTCGTGACTTGCGAGTCGCTCACGAGCACGATGTCGCCGCCGTCACCGCCGTTGCCGCCGTCGGGGCCGGCGAGCGGCTTGAACTTCTCGCGCTTGACCGAGACGCAGCCGTTGCCGCCGTGTCCCGCGAGAAGGTGGAGTGTGACCTGATCGACGAATGACGCCATGGCACTCCTCCTTCTCGGCTAAGTCTGACTTAAATGGCGAAAGCGAGCCGAAGCTCGCTTCCGCGGTGGTGCATGAAAAGTTACTGGGTAACGATGTTGATGACCTTGCGGCCACCCTTCGCGCCGAACTCGACTGAGCCAGCCGCGAGCGCGAACAGCGTGTCGTCTCCGCCACGGCCAACATTGGCCCCGGGGTGGACGTGCGTGCCGCGCTGGCGAACGATGATCTCGCCCGCGAGAACTACCTGTCCGCCGAAGCGCTTGACGCCGAGGCGCTGTGCGTTCGAGTCGCGACCGTTACGGGTGGAGCTTGCGCCCTTTTTGTGTGCCATGAGTATTCAGCCCCTAATGCTGTGGAGAGTCGATGCTGTGGAGAGTCGATGCTCGCGGTCGAGCGGTCAACTGATGAGTTACTTGATGCTCGTGATCTTGACGCGAGTGAGCTCGGAGCGGTGCCCCTGGCGCTTCTTGTAGCCGGTCTTGTTCTTGAACTTCTGGATGACGATCTTCGGGCCGCGCTCGTCGCCGAGCACCTCCGCGACAACCTTGACCTTCGCGAGCGCCTTGGCCTCGTGAGTGATCTTGTCGCCATCGACGAAAAGCACGGGAACGAGTTCGACGTTGCCGTCTTTATCGGCCGCGATGCGGTCGAGAACGACAATCGTGCCGACCTCTACCTTCTCTTGGCGCCCACCGGCGCGCACAACTGCGTAAACCACTTTTCGACCCTAACTATTTGGTAGCTGTCGGTGAACACTGCGGGCTTGGCCCAGCAGACACCAAGGGTCAACAATACTCGACTTTCGGTGTCCCGGTCAAACCTCG
>JANOOQ010000361.1:0-2563 GCA_031421515.1 Leifsonia sp. | reverse complement strand
GTGCCCTCCGCGGGTGGCGGCGTCACGTCGGCGTTGGACATCGGGCTCCTCAGTCACTGTGCTGTGCTTGGTTCACTTTAGTCACGGGGAGGGGGGTGGCGACAGGGGGCTAGGCGTTGCCGCAGGTTTCGATACGCCGCTCCGCGACTACTCGACCAGCGATCTAGCCCCGCAACCTCCCGAGCACAGCTGGGTCGGCGCTGGCGTCGCAGAGTCGCTATGCGATTCCTTCAGCTCCAGCGCGCTCATACAGCGCGGCATACATACCACTGGCCGCGAGCAGCTCGGCGTGAGTGCCGCGCTCGACGATGCGTCCAGCAACGACAACGAAGATGACGTCGGCCGCGATCACGGTCGAGAGGCGGTGGGCGACGGCGATCGTCGTGCGACCTCGGGACGCGGCATCCAGTGCCGTCTGCACGACCCGTTCCGAGATCGAGTCGAGCGCGCTCGTGGCTTCGTCGAGGATGAGCACCGCGGGGTCTTTGAGCATGACGCGCGCGATCGCGATGCGTTGCTTCTCGCCGCCCGAGAGGCGGTAGCCGCGCTCGCCGACGACGGTGTCATAGCCGTCTGGGAACGAGAGAATCGTGTCGTGAATGTTCGCCGCGCGAGCCGCGCGCTCGAGCTCCTCGAGTGTTGCGTGGGGCTTCGCGTACCGAAGGTTCTCGGCGATCGTCGCGTGGAACAGATACGTCTCTTGGCTCACGATCCCGATGTTGCGCACGAGCGAATCGTGTGTCAGCTCGCGCACGTCGTCGCCGCTGAAGAGAACTCGCCCGCTCGAGACATCGTGCAGCCGAGGCACGAGGTACGAGACGGTCGTCTTGCCCGCTCCCGACGGTCCCACGAACGCCGCGAACTGGCCGGGGCGAATCGTGAAGGAGACGCCCTTGAGGGTCGCGGGAGTGTCGGCGCCGGCGTCGGGGTAGCGGAACGTGACGTCGTCGAACTCGACCTCGCCGAGCTTCTTCGTGTGCACGACGTGGGCATCGGGCCGATCCGTGATCGCGGGCACGAGGTCGAGGTACTCGAAGATGCGGGCGAAGAGGGCCGACGATGTTTGCAAGTCGAGCGCCACGCGCAAGAGGCCGAGCAGCGGGAACATGAGGCGCGCCTGCACGGTCGTGAAAGCGACGATCGTGCCGGCCGTGACATCCACCCCGCCGGTAATAAGCATTGCGGCGACGACATAAATGACGGCGGGGATGACCGAGAGAAAAATATTGACCATCGCGAAGAACCACTGGCCGCTCATTTGCAGGCTCACTTGCAAGCCCACTTGGTTTGCGTTCTCGGCCGTGTAGCGATCGACTTCGGATTGCTGCTGGCCGAAGCTCTTCGCGAGCAGAATGCCAGAAACACTCAGCGCCTCTTGCGTGATCGCCGTCATGTCGCTGAGCGATTCTTGCGTCTTCGTCGCGATGCGCGCGCGCACTTGCCCGACCTTGCGTTGCGCGATCACGAGCAACGGCAGCAGCACGACCGCGACAATCGTGAGTTGCCAACTGAGCACGAGCATCGAGATGAAGGCCGCGATGACCGTGACGGTGTTGCCGATGACGCTTGAGATCGTGTTGGAGAGCACGCCGGCGACACCGCCGACATCGTTTTGAAGCCGCGACTGGATGATGCCCGTCTTCGTGCGCGTGAAGAACGCGAGCTCCATCGCCTGCAGATGCCCGAAGAGCCGGATGCGCAACGCGCCCATAACGGAGTTACCGACAGTCGCCGTGAGATACGTCTGCCACACCCCGAGGGCAGCGGATGCCACGAGCAACACCACCATGATCGTGACGAGCCGCACGAGCTCGGGTACGTCGGGCACGCCCGACGGGGGAAAGAGCCCTACATCGAAGGCTTGCTTCGTCAACAGTGGAGGAAAGACGCTGATCGTCGCACTCACGAGTACGAGCGCAATCGTGACGGTGATCGCGAACTTGTGGGGCGCAAAGAGTTCTGCGATACGGCCGAGCAGATTCGGGATCTTAGGAGCGGTCGCGTTGGCGGCGCGTTGCGCTTCGGCGTCGCCGCGGTGACCACCACCGCCACCGCCTCGCATTCCGCTCATTAGTCAAGAGTAGGCGGGAGTGCGCGCCGACGATGTCGCCACGAGACGGCGCTAGAGATGGGACCGGCGAAACGCCCGAAACGCTCACCGGGCCCATCGATCTAGCACGAGGCACACAAGCGACTAACTAGTGCGTCGGGTAGGCACTATCGCTCGCGTAACTCGATCGGGTTTTGTTGTCCCGCAAACGAGGGGTAATCGCGAAGACAGTCCCCATTATGGGGGGGTAATACTCAAACGCGCAAGTTCCTTAAATACATATGGGCGCCGTCCCTAACGGAACGACGCCCACGTGCGAGCTGAACCCCTCGCGGGGCCCGTGCTACTTGAGTGTGACGGTGGCGCCAGCTTCTTCGAGCTGAGCCTTTGCCTTCTCGGCCGCTTCCTTGTTTGCGCCCTCGAGCACAACGCCGGGAGCTCCATCAACGAGTGCCTTCGCCTCACCGAGACCGAGGTTCGTGATGGCGCGCACCTCCTTGATGACCTGGATCT
>JANOOQ010000360.1:0-4712 GCA_031421515.1 Leifsonia sp. | reverse complement strand
TGGTGCTGGTTCCCGGCTGCGAGGGCGATTCCGATCGCGAGCAGATCGGCCCACAAAGGGATGACGAAGAGCGGAGTCACGCGTTCGCCTCGGCGTATTGCGCGAACGTGCCCGTTCCGTAGCCCGGCAACGGTGTCGTGTGGTGTCCGGCTTTGAATGCGGCGATCGTCTTGCCGGGGATATGCAGCATCCACACGGGCCTGCGGGTTCCGCTGGCGGACTGCCAGTCGGCCGCGAGCTCACTCATGGGCTTTGATTCGGGCCCGCCGATGTCGACCGCGCGGCCAATCGGGCCCCCGGCAACGAGCTCGACGAGGCGGTGAGCAACCTCTTCGACCGCGATCGGCTGAAACGGAACGTTGAGCGCGATAAGCACGGGCAGTCGGCGTTGAAGCCGAAAGAATGCCGCGACAAAGTCGTGAAACTGCGTGGCCCGAAGAATCGTGAACGGCAGGCCCGACTCCTCGATGAGCGTCTCGCTCACGACCTTGTCCCGGTAGTACGGATATGGCACCCGGTCGACGCCGACGATCGAGATGAAGAGGATGTGCGCGACACCGGCGGCGCGCGCGGCCTCGAGCAGCACGCGGGTCTGGGCCGAGTCTTTCGCGGATCGGGTCGTCGCAAGGTGCACGATCGTGTGCACCCCGGTAAGCGCCTCAGTGACACCCTCTCCCGTTGTGAGGTCGCCGACGACTCGGCCATCGCCGCTTTCGCGACTCAAGACGAGCACTTCGTGCTTCGCGGCAAGGAGAGCGTCGACAGTGGGGCGACCGAGCCCGCCAGTGCCGCCGGTTACGAGGATGCGTGTCACGCAGCCATTCTGCCGTCTCGCGACAAGGCCGCGTTCTATCGGGCTTAGCGACGGTGCATCGGGGGATACTTGGTAAGTGCCGACCTACCGTGACGAAGCCGTTGTGCTGCGCACCCACAAGCTGGGTGAAGCAGACCGCATTGTCACGATGCTGTCGCGCCAGCACGGCAAGATCCGCGCGGTCGCGAAGGGTGTTCGCCGCACCGCTTCAAAGTTCGGTGCTCGACTCGAGCCCATGATGGTCGCCGACGTGCAGTGCTACATCGGGCGCAGTCTCGACATCGTGCAGCAAGCGGAGTCGCTCGGCTCGTATGGCGCCGACATCGCCGACGACTACGCGAGCTTCACGGCCGGCAGCGTCATGGTCGAGACGGCTGACAAAGTCACGGACGACGACGGGTCTGTTCAGCAGTACTTGTTGCTCGTTGGCGCATTGCGCTCGCTCTCGCGCCGCGAACACGACTCGTCGCTCACGCTCGACTCGTACCTCTTGCGGTGCCTCTCGATCGCGGGCTGGGCACCGAGCTTCGTGGATTGCGCCGTGACGGGCGCACCTGGTCCGCACTCGGTTTTCGTTGCTCAACTCGGTGGAGTAGTCGCGGATGACGTCGCCCCACCCGGAGCGCCGAGGCTCGATCGCGACACTCTCGACCTGCTTGCCGCGTTGCTCGAAGGGCGGTGGGATGTTGCGGAAGCAGCCGAGGACCGCCCGCGGGCTCAAGCGAGCGGTATCGTCGCGGCGTACACGCAATACCACCTCGAGCGCAGCGTGCGTTCTCTCGCATACGTTGATCGAGTAGCGGCTTCGCCGCGTGCTCCGGCTGATCGAGTAGCGGCTTCGCCGCGTATCGAGATCGATCGCACCGCATGAGCCCGAAGCCAAAAACCCACAAGGACGCCGTCGACTTCAAGCCCGTCGACTGGACCGGCCTCTATCCACCGCAGCTTGAGAAAAAGGCCGTGCCGAACCACGTCGCAATCGTCATGGACGGCAACGGTCGGTGGGCGAACTCGAAAGGCCTCACTCGTGTCGAGGGTCACAAGGCGGGCGAGGCTTCGCTACTCGATGTCGTCGCGGGGGCCATTCAGGTCGGCGTGAGGCACTTGAGCGTCTACGCGTTCTCGACCGAAAACTGGAGCCGCTCGCCCGACGAGGTGCGGTTTCTCATGGGGTTCAATCGGGACGTACTCCACCGCCGACGTGACCAGCTCAACGATTGGGGAGTGCGGGTCAGGTGGGCGGGGCGCAGGCCGCGGCTCTGGGCATCCGTCATCAAGGAGCTTCAATTCGCCGAAAAGCTCACGGCCGACAACGACGTTCTGACGCTCACGATGTGCGTCAATTACGGCGGACGCAACGAACTCACCGACGCAGTGCAGCGCATCGCAGAGGATGTCGCGGCAGGCCGACTTCGGCCGTCGGGCATATCGGAGCGCACGATCCAGCGGCACTTGTACCAGCCCGACCTGCCTGACGTCGACCTCTTCGTGCGGTCGTCGGGGGAGCAGCGCACGAGCAACTTCATGTTGTGGCAAAGCGCGTACGCCGAAATGGTTTTTCTCGACACGCTGTGGCCTGACTTCACGCGCGAACAGTTGTGGCAAGCGGTTGAGATCTACGCCCAACGCAACCGCCGCTTCGGGGGCGCGGTCGATGCGCCGGGGGCATAGTTCGGCGGCACCCCGCGTTTAGGTCGGGATGACTCTAAGTGCTAGGCTCGGTTTAGGTCAGTTTGACCTTTACTAGAGGATTCCCATGGACGGCTCGCAGCACGGCATCTCGCTCGCTGTGTCGACCGTGATTTTCGCGCTCCGGCCGCATCCCGAGACGGGCCTGAGCGCGCTGTGGATCCCGCTCGTACGCCGCATCTCGGCGCCGTTCGATGGCTATTGGGCGCTCCCGGGCGGCTGGGTGACGACGAATGAGGGACTAGCGGATGCCGCGGCTCGCAACCTCCTAGAAACCACCGCTCTCGAACCGACCTATCTCGAGCAGCTGTACGCGTTCGGTGAGACGGATCGCTCGCCTGACGGCCGCGTCGTCTCGGTCGTCTATTGGGCCCTCGTGCGAGCTGAAGAAGCCGAGCGTGCCGCGGAGGGCGACAACGTCCGTTGGTTCCCCGCCGACGAGTTGCCCGAGCTCGCGTTCGACCACAACGTCATCGTCGATTACGCGCTGTGGCGATTGCGCACCAAGGTCGAGTACAGCCGCATTGCGCACGCGTTCCTCGGCGAGACCTTCACTCTGACTGAGTTGCGCGAAGTGCACGAGGCCGTGCTGCAGAAAGCTCTCGATCCCGCGAACTTCCGGCGACAAGTCGAGGGCACTCTCGTGCCGACCGAGGCTGTCGTTTCGGGCGGGCGACATCGACCACCGAGGCTCTTTCGGTACGACGCATCCATCGAACTTGTAGACAACGGCCCACTCACGAGAAGGAGTTCTCATGTCGTCAATTGACACCCTCATTCAAGCGGCACCCTCGGGGGAGACGTGCGCGCCCGAGCTCGCAGACGGCCCGTGGACGTTCGACCTCGGCTTGCCGACCTACGGGCCGGGCTCCTCGATGGGCGACGTGAAACCGACCGGTTCGCCTCGACAGGGCATGCTTCCCGTTGAGTATCAGAAGGCGTCGAACGACGAGCTTCACGGGCGCATCCGCGCCGCGAAAGCAACGCTCGGCGAGCGACTCGTGATTCTCGGCCACTTCTACCAACGCGACGAGGTCATTCAGCACGCCGACTTTGTCGGTGATTCCTTCCAGCTCGCGAATGCCGCTCAGACCGTGCCCAACGCCGAAGCGATCGTGTTTTGTGGCGTTCACTTCATGGCCGAGACGGCGGACATTCTCGCGGAGCAGGGCCAAGCCGTGATTCTGCCTAACCTTGCAGCAGGATGCTCGATGGCGGACATGGCCGACATCGATTCGGTCGAGGAGTGCTGGGAGCAGCTCTCGGCGGTCTACGGCACAGAACCGGATGAGAACGGCCGCGTGCCGATCATCCCCGTCACGTACATGAACTCGTCGGCAGCGCTCAAGGGCTTTTGCGGCCGAAACGGTGGAATCGTGTGCACGTCGTCGAACGCCGCAACGGTGCTCGAGTGGGCGTTCGAGCGCGGGCAGCGCGTGCTCTTCTTTCCCGACCAGCACCTCGGTCGCAACACGGCGAAGGCCATGGGCATCCCGCTCGAGCGCATGCCCATGTGGAACCCCAACAAGCCGTTTGGCGGCCACGACGAGGCCAAGCTCAACAACGCGCAAGTCATTTTGTGGCACGGCTTCTGCAGCGTGCACAAGCGCTTCACGGCGGCGCAAGTAGCGAAGGCGCGAGTCGACTTTCCCGGAGTACGCGTGATCGTGCATCCCGAATGCCCCATGGCTGTAGTGGATGCCGCTGACGAATCTGGTTCGACGGAGTACATCCGCCGCGCCGTCGCCGAGGCCACTGAGCCGACGACCTTCGCTATCGGCACCGAGGTGAACATGGTGAACCGACTTGCGGCGGAGCATCCGCAACACACGATTTTCTGCCTCGACCCCGTGATTTGCCCGTGCTCGACGATGTACCGAATTCACCCGGGCTATCTCGCGTGGGTGCTTGAGTCGTACGTCAAGGGCGAGGTCATCAACCAGATCTCGGTGCCCGACGATGTCGCGGCTCCCGCGCGAATCGCACTCGAGCGCATGTTGGCGGCGCGCCCATGAGCCGCGTCGTTGTTGTCGGCACGGGAATCGCGGGCCTCATCACGGCGTATCGCGCGAGCAAAAGCCACGACGTGATTCTTGTTACGAAGTCGGAGCTTGCCGAGAGCAACACGAAGTACGCGCAAGGCGGCATTGCGGCCGCGCTCTTTCCGGATGACAGCGTCGCGAGTCACATCGCCGATACGATCCACGCG
>JANOOQ010000359.1:0-2410 GCA_031421515.1 Leifsonia sp. | reverse complement strand
GGGTGTCGCTGCGCTCGCCGTCGTTGGCGTCATCGCGGGGGGAGCGGCCGCGACGCGAGCGGGTGCGACGATCATGTGGGCGATTCCGACCGCGATCGGAGTCGTCGCCGGCGCGTTCGTGTTGCGTATCGCGACCGATCGATTGAGGGTGTGGTCGGATGCTGCCGCCGCCGTGCCGGCAACCGCGTCCGACGTCAGCCGCCGCGGGTTTCTCACGGTCATGGGTGTTACAGCTGCGGGGGCGGTAGTGGCGACCCTCGCCGCGCAAGCGATGCGCGCGGCGACTTCTGCAGCGAATGTAGTGCGAGATGCGATTGCGTTGCCTGCTCCCGCCGTCGCGGCGCCGGCGATGCCGGAGGGGGCGGAGTTGAGCATCCGCGGCCTCGCTCCCGTCATCACGCCGAATGACACCTTCTATCGAATCGACACGGCGCTGCAAGTGCCCATCATCGATGCCGAGAAGTGGTCGCTCAAGATCACCGGACTTGTCGAACGCGAGGTCGAGCTCACGTATCGCGAGTTGCTCGACTTGCCGCTTATCGAAACCATCGCGACGCTCTCGTGTGTATCGAACGAGGTCGGCGGAAACCTCATCGGCAACGCCGTCTGGCTCGGATACCCGATTCGTGACCTGCTCGCGAAAGCGGGGCCGCTCGGCGCTGCAGACATGGTTCTCTCGACGAGTCACGATGGCTTCACGGCGAGCACGCCCCTCGACGTGCTCGTAGACGAAGGTCGAGACGCGATCCTCGCGGTTGCGATGAACGGTGAGCCGCTGCCGCTCGCGCACGGCTTTCCGGTGCGGATGGTCGTGCCTGGGCTCTACGGATACGTCTCGGCCACCAAGTGGGTGACCGAGCTCAAGGTCACGACGTTCGAGGATGACCTCGCGTATTGGACCGTGCGCGGATGGTCTGATCGTGGACCGGTCAAGACGGCATCTCGCATCGACGTGCCTCGCAACGGAGCATCGCTCGAGGCAGGGACGATCGCCGTCGCTGGTCTCGCGTGGTCGCCCCACACGGGCATTGAAGGAGTCGAAGTGCGCGTCGACGGCGGTTCGTGGACGCCCGCGCGCCTCGCCGATCCGATCTCCGACGACACGTGGCGCCAATGGGTATACGAATGGGCCGCGACGTCTGGCAACCACACGATCGAGGTTCGCGCGACGGATGCCTCGGACTTCACCCAATCGGGCATCCCCGTGAGCGTCGTGCCGAACGGCGCGGAGGGCTGGCACACGATCACGGTCAACGTCGCGTAGTTTCGCGCCCTGTTGCTCGCGAGAGTGCAGAAATGCACACTTCTCGAGACCCAAGTTCCGCTTTTTTGCGCTCTCGGTGCCCCCATCACGGGCGGAGCCACTCCTGTGGACAGTTCGCACCCCACATCGGCTCGGCGCACACACTTGAGCCGTGACTCGAGCGGCTGCACTCGCCCCCGAGTTCACCCAACCGTTCGCCGTTCGAGATGCATTGGCGAGGGGCATCCCGCGCAATCGGCTCAACGCGAGCGACCTCGTAGCACCTTTTCATGGTGCACGGATGACTCGAACCCAGTCCTCCGGGGGCGACAGGTTTGACGAGGCGAGAGCCGACCTACTCGCCTTGTGCGCTGGATTCGTTCCGGTAGCCCCAGCGGACTTTCGATTCAGCCACGTGACCGCCGCGAAGCTCTACGGGATGCCTCTCCCAGCGAATCTCGAAGCGCGCCGAGAACTCGATGTTGCAGTGCACAAGGATGCCGCTGCGCCGCGGAGAGCAGGAATTCGCGGGCACCGGATGACCCTGACTCGCGGTCGCACGGTCTCAGGATTTGCCGCTTTCGAACCGGAATTGGTGTGGCTTCAACTCGCCCAACTGCTCACACTCGACGAGTTGATTGTGGCGGGCGATCACCTTGTCCGTCGAAAGCGACCGGCGAGCTCAATCCCGAAGTTGCGAGCGACGGTTGCGCAAAACTTGGGGGCGCGCGGCAGGAGGCGTGCTTCGGATGCCCTCCGAGACATCCGCGCGGGAACCGATTCGCCTATGGAGTCTCGGACCCGACTCATCATCGTGCGAGCTGGACTGCCTGAACCAGTTGTTGGTTTCAGGGTTCTCGACCGTGATGGGCACTTCGTTGGGACGCCCGACCTGGCGTACATTTCGGAGAAGATCGCGATCGAATACGAGGGCGACGTGCACCGCACGAGCAAGCGAACTTTCGCAGACGACATCGAGCGACGCGAGCGGTTCGAGTGGAGTGGGTGGCGAGTGTTGCGGGTCACGGATACATACCTCGCGTCGCCGGGGCGGCTCACTGCGCGCGTCCGTGACCTGTTGCAGCTGCGAGCTGTGCTGCGCTAGCACCGCCCCCGCCCCACTCCGCGCCGCCTCACTCCGCCCCGCCCCGCGCCGCCTCGCGCCGC
>JANOOQ010000358.1:0-2118 GCA_031421515.1 Leifsonia sp. | reverse complement strand
GGGCCTGGCGGCCGTCGTCGTTTCGGGCAATCGTGAGCATGCCGAAGCGATCACGACGCAACTCGTGGCCGGCACGATTTGGGTCAATTGCTTCTTCGTGCGCGACTTGCGCGCGCCCTTCGGCGGATCCCGCAAGTCGGGCGTAGGCCGCGAGGGCGGCACGTGGTCGTTCGACTTCTACGCCGACGTCAAGAACACTGTCGTTTCACCGAACGGATGGAAGGACCCATCCAATTGAAAGGATTAGGCAAATGGGAGAAATAGTAGGGGTAGGCCTCATCGCCCACGTACCCACAATCATGCTGTCGAAAGACGTGCGCATGGAGCTCAACGAAGGCAAAGACACGACCCTCGTCGCGGGCCTCGAGAAGTTGCGCAAAGACGTGTTCGAGTCCGACGACTACGACACCGTCATTGTGCTCGATAGCCACTGGGCAACGACGGTCGAATTCGTCGTCACCTCGCACGAGCGCAGGCACGGCCTGTTCACCTCTGAGGAACTTCCGCGCGGGATGCATGGGGTGCCCTTTGACTACAAGGGCGACCCCGAGCTTGCCGCCCTCATGGAGCAACAAGCCGAGAAGAACGGCACGTGGATCACTCCCATCGACGACCCGGATCTGCCTGTCATGTACGCGACGATCAACCTCTGGAAGTTCCTCGGCGAGGGGCTTCCAGACAAGAAGTGGCTCAGCGTGAGCGTGTGCCAAACCGCGACCGACGAAGACTTCCTCCGGGCCGGCCGCGCGATCGGCGAGGCAATCGCCAAGAGCGATCGCCGCGTCATCCTGCTCGCTTCTGGCGCTTTGTCGCACACTTTCTTCAAGCTGCGTGAACTGCGCAAGCACGAGATGGCCGATCCGGCCCACATCTTCTCGGATGCCGCGCGCGAGGCCGACTACGAACGGCTCGACTGGTTCAAGGCCGGCGATCACGCGCAAGTGCTCGCGACCATGCCCGCGTTCCACAAGGTGCGGCCGGAGGCGATGTTCGGCCACTGGCTGCTCACGGCCGGCGCGATCGGCGAAGAAAACTGCACGGCGCCCGGCGTCATGTATAGCGAGTACGAAAACTCGATCGGCACGGGTCAAGTGCACGTGTGGTTCCCGCGACCCGAGGGCGGATTCCCGGCCGCGAAAGACCTGGTGCTATCGCGTGACTGAGTATCGCCGCATTCTGCTCGACGGCTACGCGACCGAGGTCGTGGCGCACGGTGACGTGCTTGTCGCCTCGGACGGCCGGGAGGTTGCGGCGGTGGATGCCCATCACTTGCCGCCGAGCATCCCGAGCAAGATCATTGCCGTGCACCTCAACTACGCGAGTCGCACCGAAGAATTCATGACGAAGCTCCCCGCGGCGCCGACGTATTTTCAGAAGCCCGTGACGGCACTCAATAGCCACAACGGCGCGGTCGTGCGACCCGACGGCTGTAAGTGGCTCAACTACGAGGGCGAGATCGTCATCGTCATCGGTCGCACGTGTCGCAACGTGTCGCCCGAGCAAGCGAGCGATTACATTGCGGGTTACTCGATCGGCAACGATTTCGGGCTGCACGATTTCAGGGACACGGATGCAGGCTCGATGTTGCGCGTCAAGGGAAGCGACACGCTCGCGCCCGTCGGCCCGGGTATCGTGACGGACTGGGACTTTCGGGGCAAGCAATTGCGCACTCTCGTGAACGGCGTCGTGGTGCAAGACGACAACACCGCCAACATGGAGTGGGACATGAATTACCTCGTCGCCGACATCGCGCGCACGATTACGCTCAGCCCGGGCGACATGCTCTACTCGGGCACACCGGCATTCTCGCGTCCCGTCGAACCCGGTGACGTCGTCGAGGTCGAGGTCGAGGGGCTCGGCACGTTGTGCAACCACATCGTGCACGGCCCGGTTGGCATCCGCACCGACGTGGGTGCGCAACCGACCGAGAGCGAAGAGGTAGTATCGACCGCGCTCGGGGGAGACTGGGAATTCCGAGGCATCCGCACACCGTCTAAAGACTTGTACCCGTCTACCGTGGAGGAAAAAGAGTGATCAAGATCAAGGTCGACATGGACACGTGCCAGCACTATGGCCAGTGTGTGTTTGAGGCACCCACGATCTTCCACCTCAACGATG
>JANOOQ010000357.1:0-1911 GCA_031421515.1 Leifsonia sp. | reverse complement strand
GGTCGTCTTTCTCAGATCCACGGGGCGATCATCGAGGCGGCTCCACCGGTCACGGTAGCGCCAGGCGGTCGTGAGCCCGCCTCACTTGAAGCGATATTGGCTAGCGCACCTGGCGCGGTTGCAGGCGGTATTCCTGGGTTGACAGAGGATGAGGCTGACGCCTTCTTCGAGGCGCTGAGAGCCTGAATATGGTGTCGCAAGTGGTCCTGCTGGACACCGACGTGTTCAGCGCGATTTATACGACACCGAAAGCGCTCGCTGAGAGGCAAAATCATCCAGTCGATACTTGGACCAAGCTTCTGACGGGCAAGCGCACAGTCATTTCATTTCAGACTCGCGCGGAAATTCTCGCTGGCGCGTTTTCTGCAGGCTGGCGCGCGCCGCGCTTGGATCAAGCACGGGCGCAGCTGGACGCCATCCCGACCATTGACGAGGATCGCGAGGTCGTCGAGGTGTTCGCCCATTTGACCGCTGATTGCCGCAAGGTCGGCCATGCGTTGGCAGACAAGCACCACACCGCCGATCGCTGGATCGCTGCGTGTGCGATCGCAAAAGGGCTACCCCTCCTTACGGGTGATGGCATCTATGCAGGAGCGCCGGGGCTCGAGCTGCTCTAGTGCCGGCCAAAGAGGTCGACTAACCCCGCATCATCCGCAAGACTGCCACCATGGCGATCTTCGATCATCTCGGCATCACGGTTGACGATGTGGCGCGCTCGACGGAGCAGTTTCATCCCGTGATGGAAGCGCTCGGATTCACGAAGTACGACTCAGTCGGGTCGGTCTCGTGGTACCGGGAGGGCGAGACTGAGCTGATCCTCTATCCTGCGCGCGAGCCGGGCACCGCGCCCCATCAGCACGGCCGGGTTGGTTGGCAGCACCTCGCGTTCGGGGTCGATTCGATCGAAGACGTGCATCGGATTCATGCGATCGCACTGGATGCAGGCTGGTCAGCGGTGCGCGAGCCCAAGTTGTATCCGCGCTTCAACGAGCGCTACTACGGCTCGTTCCTCGAGGACGACAACGGCATCAGGATCGAGTTCATGTACAACCGGCCACGAGACACGGCCGCCCAAGCCTGAACCTTGGGCGCGGCATCCACTGAATTCAGCACTTTACTATCGGTGTAATCGATAATAATATCGGATACATGAGAGTCCAGCCTCCACTTCTCGCTCCGGTCTTCCGATCGGAAGCGCAATCGCGACTGCTCGCTGCGCTCCTCATCGATAGGTCGGAGCTCAGCATCAGCGACCTCGCCGACCGGGTCGGGCTCGCCTACGCGACCGCGCACGGGGAACTATCTCGCCTGCTTGCGGCGGGTATCTTGCGCGAACGACAAATTGGGCGATCGCGGCTTCTCTCGGGCAACCCAGACAGCCCACTTGTGCCGCCCTTGCGCGAGATCCTGCTCGTAGTGTCGGGCCCAGTCGCCCTGTTGTCGGAGGTGCTCGGCAGTATCGATGGTGTGGAACGTGCATTCATCTTCGGATCCTTCGCCGCTCGCGCTCGAGGACTCGAGGGTGCTGCACCGAACGACATCGACCTCATGGTCGTCGGAACCCCGAACGCCGCCGCCGTCTACGACGCGTGCCGCAGTGTCGAAGCCAGCGTCGGCAGACCGATCAACCCGACCATTCTGACGTCGGCAGAGTTCGAGGAGCAGTCTGGATTTCTTACGAGCGTGCGCTCGAACCCGATTCTGCCGATCATCGGCGGTGAGCTGTGACCGGCTCTCTCTCGGGCCCACAACAGAGGGCCGTCGACGCGCTCGTTGCGACGGGTCGCATGCGGGCGGTACCAATCGACGCAGGTCGGGCATCCGATTTTCTCGCACAAGCGGACGATCGGCTCAGTCAGCTGTCGCTGTTATCAAGCGACCCAGTGAAGAGCGGCATCGCCTACGACGCCG
>JANOOQ010000356.1:0-4055 GCA_031421515.1 Leifsonia sp. | reverse complement strand
GTTCAAGTACGGGGTCGCCACCGTCGAGTCGACGATCAGCGGCAGGTGGTGGGCGTGCGCCACCTCGGCGAGTCCCTCCAGGTCGGCAATCTCGCCCGAGGGGTTCGCGATCGTCTCGACGAAGATCAACTTCGTCTTGTCGGTGATCGCGGCGGCGTAGTCGGCGGGGTCTGAGCTGCGCACAAACGTCGTCTCGATGCCGAACCGGCGCAGCGTGATGTCGAGTTGCGTGATCGTGCCGCCATACAGGTTGGCCGAGGCGACGATGTGGTCGCCGGCAGCCGCGAGGGATGCGAACGTGATGAACTGCGCGCTCAGTCCGCTCGCCGTGGCGACGGCGCCGAGTCCACCCTCGAGGGATGCGACGCGCTCCTCGAAGCTCGCGACCGTGGGGTTGGCGAGGCGAGAGTAGATGTTGCCGTACTTCTGCAAAGCGAACCGGGCCGCGGCATCCGCTGTGTCATCGAAGACAAAGGCGCTCGTCTGGTAGATCGGCAGGGCGCGAGCGCCCGTGACCTGGTCGGGAATGTTGCCGGCGTGAATTGCCCGAGTTCTGAAGCCGTAGTCACGATCTGCACTGTGTTCTGCCATGTACTGAGGGTACAGAACTGACAGCTCGTGGTTTCGCCGCGTTACGCGTTGACCTTCTCTTGTTCGGCTTCTTCGTCTTCTTCGACTGGTGGTGCCCAGAATCTGAAGTAGAGGTACAGGCCGACCGCGACGACAGCGAATCCGATGATGAAGGCGATCCAGAGCCACGCGGGCCCGCTCGTGTCACCCCACGCGGCGGGGACGATGATCATCACAAAGGCTGCCGCCACGAGAGCGTATGCGGCGGACCACGCAACTTTGGAGTGCTGGAAGATCACTTGTCCATTAAGGAACTTGAAGGGCAACAGGCCGATGAACAGTGCCGTTATGCCCTCAGCGGTAATCGCGACGAGAGTGTCGAACAATAGTGCCGTGACGAACGAGTTGGGCTCGAGTGCCGCCACCACGAAGCTGTAACCCAGCCAACCGAGCATCGCGAGCATGAAGACGACGCCAACCTGCACGAGGGCGGCTTTGGCCTGCTGGGCCACCGTCGTCTTTCCGATCAGTGTGATTCCGAGAATCAGGCCGATCAAGAAGCCGGGTGCAAAATCGAGCACGCGCGAAATGACGACACCAATCACGGTAAGGATGAGCCCGAGCGGCTTGAGCTCAATCGCGGTCGCCAGGCCCCAGGCGCGCCTGATGATCGCGCCCGAGATGGATGAGGCGAGGTAGCCGACTACGAAGAGGGCGAGCGCACACGACAGCACTAATCGAAGCGAGGTGACGTCGAAGCCAAACCCGGGATCAGCGAATCCGAAGATGAACGCCGCAAGCCCCGTGATCACGATGCCGCCGACAATCGGAGTGCGTTTGAGCCAGTCGATGAACCGATCCCACCAGGGCGTGTGCACTTCGGGAAGGCGGCGCGAGAAGCGCGGGTACTGCTCGGAGATCGTGGAATTGAGCAGCTCTGCCGGGAATGCGATCAGCAACAACAACACGAGGCCGATCGCAGCAGCCGTTCCGATGATCAGTGGGTTGGCCACGATGTCTTTCACGGTGCGAATCGAGAAGGTCAGCGAGCTCGGCGCGGCAGGGTCACTTCGCTCGGAACCTACGGCTCCCGCGCTCGTGGCGGCAACGGCATTCGGATTCTTGATCGGCGCTTCGGCCGTGCCCTTGGGCTTGAGGTTGATCGTTACAGCCTGCTCGACGGTCGAGCTGACACCCGCGGGAGTGACGAGGGTCACTACAAAGTGGTGGAGACCGACGGTCGCATCCTCGGGAATCGTCACGTGCAGCAGGAACGTACCGTCGGCCGCGACAGTCGTCGACCCTAGAGGCACCGGCGTGGAGTGGAACTCGGCGGCCACAACTGAACCGGCGGGCAGGCCGCTGCCGACAAGGTCAGTCTCGTCGCCGGGCTCATACGCGTCTCCACCAGCCGTAAACGTCCAAACCAGAGGTGTTTGCAATAGAGCGAGTGTGGGGAGCTGGATTCCGGGCGTGGTCGTCGGCGCGGGCGCTAGAGGTGGAAGACTCGGGGGCGGCGGCAGCGCTACCTCCAGACTCGACGATCCGCTCGGCAGGCCCTCATTGGACTGATTGCCGGCGAGGTCGGTCTGCACGGCGCTGATCGTGTAGGTACCAGACGTCAGAGGGGTATAGACATCGCACGACCAGTTGCCCTCGGAGTCGGTGTCGGCGGCAATCGCGCACGCCACAGCTTTACCATTGAGGTAGACCGTGATGGTGGAGTTCGTCTCGCCCGTGCCGACAATCGTCGGTGTCGAATCGCCAGTCGTGCCCGTCGTGAGAATCGCGGGGGCACCGGGCGCCTGGGTATCGATCGTGACGGTCGACGTGCCGGAGACGACGTCGCGGCCCTGGTAGACGTAGGCGTAGAAGTTGTACGTGCCGTCGCCCAGAGGGCCGCTCTCGCACGAGAAAGTGTCATCGACCGCGATCAAAACTTCGCTGCAGAGGGTTCCTTCGGCCGCGTAGAAAATCACGAGGTTGGTACCGAAGGGCGCGACACCCGAGATGTTGATGGTGTTGTCGTTGGAATACGCATTGTTGGCTGGAGTGGGCGCAGTGAAGTAGGGGTTGTCGACTTTCTCGACAATGATCTCGTTGCCGAGCGTAGAGAGGTTTCCGTATTCGTTGACGGATGTCGCGGCCAACGTGTTGGTGCCAGGCAGCAAATCGCGCGAGGGTGAATTGCAGTACCACACCGTAGAGAGTGGATCCGTCGCGGCTTGGCAGTAGTGGGTCCAAGCGTTGGGTGCAACCTCAATCCACACAATCACGCTCGAGGTGTCGAGTGGGAGGGAGCCCTGCATCCACGGCCTCGGGTTGCCTGTCTGCAATGGGGGCGGCGTGCCCTCCCCGTAATACCAGTAATAGTCGGTGACCGCGGCATCCGGAACATACATATTGAGGTTCTGGGCGGCAGTCGGCGCTTGGGCTGAGCCGACTAGGGGTGTGCCCACTGCTGAGATCGAGTGCACGACAGGAATGCCGAGTTGATTGCCCGCGTTCAGCGGGATTGAGGTACAGCTCCAACTGCCGTCAAGTGCGACGGTGGAGGCGCAGAGCGCAGTTGCGCCCTCGTTCACGGTCACCGACCCGAGCGAGGGCCCCGTGCCCGCGAAGGTTGGTGTCGCGTCGCGGCTATCGGTCTGGGGCGCTGGAGACGTGATGAACGTGGCTTGCGTGCCACCCACGAAGTAGAAGGTGCTTGCACTCGCGGGGCTCGGGTCTGTAGTTATCGCCGTCTCCCATACGACCGCGTAGAACTCGTTGGTGCCTAGGGGTAGCGGGCCAGCGCCGAGACATCCGAACGGGGCATCGGTCTGCAGGGGGTCAAGGTAGTCGAGTGTGTCGACGCAGTACTGGCTGGGCGGGCCGTCGTTCGAGATGATCCTCACCTCAACCGTGAGGTCGTTGCCGGCCAGGTGGTCGACTCGTCCCGAGATGTATGGTGCGGAGTTATCTGAGGTCCACCCGCCTGTGAGGTTCAGATCGGGCGCTGGCGGAGCCGCCCACGCGGGTGCTGCGCCCGCGAAAACGGAAACTCCAATGATTGCGAATGCAGCCAGAGCCGCTGAAAATTTGCTACGAGCCATGGGTGTGGACCTCGAGAAACGGGGGATTAACTTTCGGGTGTCAATGAATATACCGCTCAGCCTCGTCGAGTGGGAAAAATTCTCACACACGGCAATTAGCGCCAGGTTGGCAACCACCAGTGAGCGCGCAAAAAGTTGTAGTCAATTTGCATGCCCGTCCAGAGCGGCCAGAAGAAAATGCTCACGACGATCGCGAGGGCGAGAAAGACGGCAACCACGCTGAGGCCACTCGTGCGCCGATCGCGCGGATCCTTCGGGGAGCCGATCACGAGACCGATGACAATTGTGAGCGCGAGCAACATGTAGGGCTCGAATGCGATTGTGTAGAACTGAAAGACCGTGCGGTTTAGGTAGAGCAACCACGGCACGTAGCCAGCGACCATGCCCATG
>JANOOQ010000355.1:0-1673 GCA_031421515.1 Leifsonia sp. | reverse complement strand
CCAATGCCACCGCCCGTCGAGGGCGCTTCCGCCTCTTCGGCAGCGGGAGCGCTCTTGCCGCCGAGAAACTGCTTGGCGAGGTATGCGAGCACGATGGGGGCAATGATCGGCAGGATTTCCCCAACGATCGCAGCGATGTCAGGGCCGCCGCTCTTTGACGCGACCGCCGCTACGACCTTGTCCTTCTTGTCACCGAAGACGTGCTTGACGATCTTGGCGCCGTCGGCGGAATCGACGTCCTTGAGATCGGTCGATGCGTTCTTGTGCTTGCCAAGTGCCTTCTCAAGAGACTTCGCGCCATCTTCGTTCTTCGCGTTGGCCGCGAGTCCGCCAACGATCGCGGGAACGGCGACAGCAACGGCGGCCTTGGCGACACTCTCGTCGATTCCCAACTTCTTGGCAATGTCGCCAATCGGGATGAGGTTGATCAGACCATCAAGGTCGGACATGAATTCTCCTTCAATGTGTGCGACGCCCAATCGGGCATCCACCTTTAGGGTAGCGATTCGCGTGTATCCGCGGGAGGGGAGTACGCTGCGTTACGTGACCACAACGCGTAACTCCGACAGCAGCCTCGAGCTGCTCTCTGTGTTGCGACGACGCGGCACCGACGAGCGACGATAGGCGACGTTTCGCGAGCGAGTCACGCATTGTGCGTGCCGCCCCGGCCGTCGCCGCGTATCCACTCGTCCCTCTCTCAATAAGGTAGAACAATGTCCTACTCCGTTGCCGTCGCTGGTGCTAGCGGTTATGCCGGCGGCGAGTTGCTTCGGCTTCTCGCGGGCCATCCCGACTTCGATGTGACGACGGTGACCGCTTTTCAGAACGCCGGTCAGAGTCTCATTTCGGTGCAGCCGCACCTGCGTTCGCTCGACCATCTCGACTTGAAGCCGACGGAAATCGCAACACTCGCGGGACACGAGATCGTGTTTCTTGCGCTTCCGCACGGCAAGTCAGGCGCGCTCACGGCGTCGCTTCCGGAAGGCACGCTCGTGGACGATTGCGGCGCCGACCATCGCTTGACGAGCGAGGCCGATTGGCAGCAGTTCTACGGTGGCGAGTTCTACGGAGCATGGCACTACGGGCTGCCCGAACTTGTGCTCGCGAGCGGCGGCACGCAGCGCGAAACGCTCAAGGGCGCTTCGCGCATTTCTGTGCCCGGATGCAACGTCACGGCGATCACGCTCGCACTCGCACCGGGCATCCGGGCTGGGGTCATCTCGCCAGAGGACATTGTCGCGGTACTCGCAGTGGGTCCGTCGGGCGCAGGCAAGAGCCTGCGGCCCGAGTTGCTCGCGGCGGAGCTCATGGGCTCGAGTTCCGCGTACCAGGTCGGTGGTGTGCACCGTCACAATCCCGAGATCCGCCAGAACCTCGAGGTCGCGGGCGGGGTCGGGGTGAGTGTGTCCTTCACTCCCGTGCTCGTGCCCATGAGTCGGGGCATCCTCGCCACATCGACTGCGCGCCTCACGCCTGGCACCACAGCGGCCGACGTGCGCGCGGCATGGGTCTCGGCGTACGCAGACGAGCCGTTCGTGCACGTGTTACCCGCGGGGCAATTCCCGCGCACAGCAGACACCGTCGGCGCCAACACGGCTCTCATCGGACTCGCGATCGACGAAGCCGCCGGTCGTGTCGTCGTCGTGTGCGCGATCGACAATCTCGTGAAGGGC
>JANOOQ010000354.1:0-2959 GCA_031421515.1 Leifsonia sp. | reverse complement strand
TCCTCGTCGACGATGCGCAGCGCCATGTTCTCAATGCCACGCCCAATCGGGTGGGAGCGCCAGGGACGGTGCGGATCGACAACGTGGAAGGACGCCGCCTGCGGCGTCTCGGTGGCGCCGTAGAAGTTGACGATGGTGGCGTCAGGCGCCAGCGCAGCCATCCGCTCGGTGAGGCGGGTCGAGAACTCCGCGGCGAGCGACTCGTGCACGATGAACCGGTTGGCGGCCGTGCACGCTTGCCCGATGTTGCGGAACTTCGCGAGGATTGCGCCCTCGACAGCCTTGTCGAGGTCGGCATCTTCGAACACGAGGAACGGCGCGTTTCCGCCAAGCTCCATCGACGTGCGCAGAACACCGTCTGCGGCTTGCTTCATGAGCTGCTGGCCCACACCCGTCGAACCCGTGAAGCTCAGCTTGCGCAAGCGCGGGTCGGCGATGATGGGCGTCGAGACGTCGCGGCTCGTCGACGTCGTTACGACGTTGACGACGCCCTTAGGCAGTCCAGCGTCTTCGAGAAGCTTCGCGAAGTACAGCGTCGTGAGCGGCGTGAGCTCTGCGGGCTTGATGATGCTCGTGCATCCTGCAGCAATCGCGGGAGCAATCTTGCGCGTCGCCATCGCGAGGGGAAAGTTCCACGGCGTGATGAGAAACGACGGGCCAACGGGCAAGTGTGTCACGATCATGCGGCCCGTGCCCTCGGGGTTGCTGCCGTAGCGGCCCGTGATGCGCACGGCCTCTTCGCCGAACCAGCGCAAGAACTCGCCACCGTACGACACTTCGCCACGCGCCTCAGCGAGCGGCTTGCCCATCTCGATGGTCATGAGTAGGGCGAACTCGTCGGCGCGCTCTTGCAAAAGATCCCACGCGCGTCGCAGTATCTCGCCGCGAACCCGAGGAGCAGTTGCCGCCCAGTCGGCTTGAGCGTTTGCCGCGGCATCCATTGCGCGCATTCCATCCTCTACGGATGCGTCGGCGATCGTCTTGATGACGACGCCGGTCGCGGGGTCGCGGACCTCGATCGCTCGCCCCGACGTGGACTCGACCCACTCTCCTCCGATGAACAGGCGGTCTGGCACCTTTGCCAGCAGATCGCTTTCCGTGATCACTTTGCTCCCTTGAGTGAAACTAGTTGGTCGAAAGGTTGTCGCCACACGAGAACAACCCTGTCACGAAAGTGTCGTGAGCCTGTTTTGCATCGGATGAAATCCCGTCGCGAATTGAGTAGATCGCGAACGACATCGGTGTGCCGTCTGCCGCGTTGACGACACCCGAGAGCGTATAGGCCGAGTCGAGCCACCCTGTCTTGGCGATGACCTTGCCGACCGCGATTGAATTTGCGCCCGTAAAGCGATCCGCGAGAGAACCCGATTGCCCTGACACGGGCAGTGCCGAGTAGATGATTCCGAGGTCTCTCTCGTTCGCGCGCAGCTTGCTCATGAGACTTGTCATGAATTGCGGCGACACCGCGTTGAGGTCGCTCAGGCCCGAGCCGTCACGAATCGTGACTTCGGACGTGTCGAGCCCGTACTCGAAGAGTCCGCCAGGGATCGCTTGAGCGAGTGAGACCGACGAACCATCGAAGCCCATGGTCTTGGATGTCACGCGCGCGAGATTTTCCGCGAGCGCATTGTCACTCCACGACATCATTTGATCGATGAGCGTACTGAGTGGTTGCGACTTAACCTCCGCAAGAATCGTGCTGCCGACGGCGGATCCACGCGAGAACGTGACCCCGACGAGACCAGCGGCGTTCGCGAAAGCCTCGCCCGCCTCGCCGATCGGGTCGGTCGTGCGCGAGCTTACGGTGCTCGATGGGTCGGCTCTACCGCCGTCAACCATGAGCGCGGTTACCTCGGCTTGATAGCCGTCGCCTTGCTCTTTACGTAGCCACGAGGAATCCCAGCTATCCGCGGGATCCCACATCGACGCGTCGAGCACGATCTCTGTGATCGGCACGCCCGGGTGAATTTCTTCGTACTTCGCCATCGCGGCAGTCGCAAGTGTCGAGATCCGTGGAGCACCGCTGTAGACGGACGATGACGTGCTCGCGAGAGTCGGGTCGCCGCCGCCCTTGAGCACAATCACCCCGGGAGTCGACCCGTCCACGACTTGAGTCTTGAGCTGCGCGCCGGCCCCCAAGACGTTGAGTGCAGCGGCAGCCGTGATCACTTTCAATACGCTGCCCGTGCGTTGAGGCGTCGTGCCATTGAAGTTGTACAGAGCTTCGCCCGTGAGTGAATTGGCGACGTAGCCCGAGAAGGCTGTCATTTGTGGGTTCGCCGCGAGGGCCGCGACCGAACACGTGCGAAGTCGGGTTGCTGCAGGGAATGCGGATGGCTGGGGGCGCGGATCAATTGTCCCGGTCGGCACGGGAGCCGCTTCACTCGAATTCGACCCGACCGAAATTCCGGCAAACACGGCGGCGGTCGCCATGAGCAAAAACGCAACGCCGAGTGCGCCCGCGAGCCACGCGTTGGGGTGCCGCACAATGAGTGCGCCGATGCCACCGAAGGCGGGCTTTCCAGGCTCAGGATCCTCGGAACGCCGATTCTTCGACTTGGAAGACTGTTTTGAATCGCGAAGCGAGCGTCTCGTCAGTGCCTCAGCCGGCTGTGAGTCCTGCGAATCCATCACCTGAGCAATGATACCCGGGTGCTTCAGTCACAACATCAGCACGACGTCCAGCGCGCGGCTGCTCGAGTGAATGAGTATGGCTCGTCGATACCGCCATGTGTCATTGCGAACGCGATACACACTCCCCCTACGCCAGAATTTGGACGATAAAGGGATGCTCGGTGGCTTGACGACTCCCACCATTTCGAGGCAACCGTCGCTCCGCTGTTGCCGGACCCTCCTGCAAGGTTTCCATCACAACCCACGCTTGGAACTCCGTCAATGCGGGTGGACCCCATGTGGCCCCACGCGTCTGCCGGGTCAGGGCTGGGCGACTCCGCCATCC
>JANOOQ010000353.1:0-1742 GCA_031421515.1 Leifsonia sp. | reverse complement strand
GCGTCCAGAATACGGTTAGCCACCGACGCCTTACTCCCGCTAGCCTCGCCAACTATAGCCCCGGCTCGATTGACGACGACGACGGTGTTGGTGTCGGTCGCGAAACCTTCCGTCCAGCCCACCCTGTTGACGACGAGGAAGTCGGCACCCTTGCGCGCGACCTTGGCTTTGCCTAGTTCGAGGAGTTTCGCGTCATCCGGTTCAGTCTCGGCTGCGAAGCCGACGACCACTTGGCCGGGGGTGCGAGTCGCCGCGATGCTCTGCAAAATGTCGGGGTTCTTGACGAGTCGCAAGTCAAGAGTGTCGCCTTGCGTTTCCTTCTTGATCTTGTCGTGTGCGACCGAATCGGGCCGGTAGTCTGCGACGGCCGCCGCCATGACAATTACGTCAGCATTCTGCGCAGCGGCCCTCACTGCATCGGCTAGTTCGAGCGTCGAACCGACGCGAACAACGACCATGGATGCGGGCGCATCGATCTCGAGGTTCGCCGCGATGAGAGTCACGGCGGCTCCGCGCGCGACCGCCGCGCGAGCGATTGCAATACCTTGCTTGCCGCTCGAGCGATTGCCAATGAACCGAACGGGGTCGATCGGTTCGCGAGTTCCACCCGCTGTCACGAGAATGTGTTTGCCTGCGAGATCGGTGCGCCCGGCAACCACGCCCAGAGCGACCTCGACGATTTCGTCGGGCTCGGACATGCGCCCGACCCCCGCATCTTTGCCCGTCAGTTGGCCGACGCCAGGACCAACGACCGTGACGCCGCGCTCTCGCAGCAGCGCAATGTTCGCGACGGTAGCGGGGTTGTGCCACATCTCGGTGTGCATTGCGGGAGCGATCACGAGCGGTGCCATCGAGGCGAGCACGGTGTTGCCGAGCAAGTCGTCCGCGAGGCCTGTCGCGAGTTTGGCGATAGTATTGGCGGTCGCGGGCGCGATGATGATGAGGTCGGCGGCCTGGCCAATCGCTACGTGCCTAACCTCGGCGACACCTTCGTAGAGGTCAGAGTGCACGGGATTGCGACTGATCGCTTCTAGCGTCGGTCGCCCGACGAAACGTAGGGCGTTTGGGGTCGCGACGACGTGAACGTCATGGCCCGCAATGACGAGCGCCCGCACTAGCGAAACCGCCTTGTACGCAGCAATGCCGCCGGTGATACCGACGACCACGTTCAAGGCGGTCACGGGTGCAGAATTACTCGGAGCTCAGTCGCTTGAGCTCGAGGCGGTCTTCGTTGATTTCGTGCAGCGCGACGGAAAGCGGCTTGTCGTCAATCGTCGAGTCGACGAGCGGTCCGACGTTGTCGAACAGGCTGCCTTCGTGAAGGTCTGCGTAGTAATCGTTGATCTGGCGAGCGCGCTTCGAGGCGAAAATCACCAATTGGTACTTCGAGTCGACCTTCGACAACAGTTCATCGATGGGCGGATCGATGATTCCTGAGTGCTTGTCAGCCATGGGGGTGCTCCTCGCGATTGGGTGTCCCGGTGTGGGAAGTCGTCGCGCCTGTGGGCGCATCCATCAATTCTACGACCTCGCGGGCCGCTTGCCCGACGTCACGGTTCACGACTTTCGCGTCGAACTCGTCTTGAGCAGCAAGTTCAATCTTCGCGGTCGCGAGTCGACGCGCTTGTTCTTCGGGGCTTTCGGTACCGCGCCCAATGAGTCGGCGCACGAGTTCTTCCCACGTCGGAGGCAAGAGAAACACCAAGAGGGCCTCGGGCATGATGCGCCGAACCGAGCGAGCA
>JANOOQ010000352.1:0-9119 GCA_031421515.1 Leifsonia sp. | reverse complement strand
CCTCGAGCGACGTGACCTGCAAGTCGGGGTATCCGAGGCGTACTTGCCACACGACGAGGAACACCAGGCCCGCTACGACGCCCAAGGTTGCTACGAGCGGCACAACGATCGCGAGCCACTTCGGCCACTTGTGTCGCATGAGGGATTGCGACACAGGCACGAGCAGTGCGCCCAGCAGAATCGCGACGAAGAACGGCACAACGATGTCGCGGAGCTGAGCGATCAGGAAGATGAGAACGGCGAAAACACCGACGACGAGCAAGATGCGCCACGAAAAAGCGGCCGCGATCGCGAGGGCTGGCGGAACCAACTCGCCATCGGCAGAGGAGGGGGCTGATTTCTGTCGTCCAAGGGCCACGCGCATAGTCTAGATCGCGCTGGCTAAAGCAAATGTTGTCGGCGCCGCTCGGTAGTCTTGCGGGCGTGCCGATCGAGTCGTTGAGCGCTGCGCAAGCGCGTCGCATCGCGCTGGTTGCGCAAGGTTTCGGCCGGGCGCAGACGCCCGTCGGCACGCGCCAACTCACGACAGCGCTCGATCGACTCGCAGTGCTTCAACTCGACTCGGTCAACGTGTTCGAGCGCAGCCACTACCTTCCACTCTTCGCGCGGCTGGGGGCCTACGACAAGGCCGACCTCGACCGAGTCATCTTCGACCGGCGGAGCAAATACACGGAGTATTGGGCTCACCAAGCGTCGATTATCCACCGGGAACAATGGCCACTGTGGCGCTGGTCGATGGCGCACTGGCGATCCAACGCCACCGACTACGGGCGGTGGGGCGCCGCGAACGGCGAGATGCTGCAGTTCCTGCGCGACGAACTCGCCGAGAAGGGAGCTCTCACGGCGGCGCAAGTCGAGCACGACGCGAACCAGCGCAAGGGTCCGTGGTGGGGTTGGTCCGACGTCAAGACGGGCCTCGAAACGCTGTTCATGTGGGGCGAAGTGACGAGCGCGGGTCGCTCGAGGTTCGAGCGCACTTACGACCTCGTTGAGCGCAGATTGCCCACAGAGATCATCGACCGCGACATTCCCAAGCCCGATGCAGTGCGTGAACTCGTGAGGCTCAGTGCTCGCGCGCTCGGCGTTGGCACGCAGCGGGACTTCGCGGACTACTTTCGGCTCAAGATTTCTACCCTAACAACCGCAATGCGAGAGCTCGAGGAGGCGGGCGAGATCATCCCCGTCGCGGTTGAAGGCTGGGGCAAGCCCACGTGGGTGCATCGCGACGTTCGCGTTCCACGACGAATCGAGACTGCGGCATTCCTCTCGCCCTTCGACCCCATCGTGTGGGAGCGCGCACGTACCGAGCGCATGTACGGCTTTCACTACCGCATCGAGATCTATACCCCCGAACCAAAGAGAATCTTCGGGTACTACTCACTTCCCGTACTGCTCGACGACGCACTCGTCGGCCGGATTGACCTCAAGACCGACCGGCAGGCCCGCGTATTGCGCGTCCAATCCGCTTGGACCGAACCGGATGCCCACCCCGACGTCACTCGCATTGCCGAACTTGTGCGGCAGACGGCGGTGTGGCAGCACATGGACCGCATCGAGGTTGTGCACCGAGGAGACCTCGCGCCGGCGCTCGCCGCCGAATTGGGAGTATTGTCAACCTGAATTCGCCTCACGGGAGTCGTCACAATATGAACACTTTCACTCGCGCTCGCCGGTCGAGCATTGCACTCGCTCTGGTCTTGGCGGTCGGCTTCACGATTTCGGCATGCACGCCTCCCGATACACCAATCGTTGACGGTCCCGGAACCGCCGAGCCCGCACCCACACCCACACCCACGCCCACGCCCACGATCGAGCCCGTGTCGGTTCCGATGCCTGTGCTCGACATCGAGTGCGCCGACCTCGCGAGCACCGCGAGCATTGCCGGCACCTTCACTACCGCGGTGTCGGTGACAGACCCCTCGAACACGATGATGGACGCGTATCCCGTGATTCCGAAGAGCTACCACGTGCGCAGCCTCGGCGGTCTCGCGTGCGAGTGGAACAACGGCGAACCCCAAAGCACCGCGACGGGCACAAACCCCGACTATGTCGGCGTTCGCGTTCTCGTTCTGCCGAACGCGACCGACCAGTGGGCCAGGTACGTTGACTACTACGGGGACGACGCCGGCGGCATCTACTGCAGCCCGGCGAGCGATCCCGTCTTGTGCAGCACTGACCAAATCTCGGGCACGAACTGGGTCGACATCACGATCGCTGGAGCTACGTCAGAGGCGACCGCGACTGCGCTCTCCGACGAAATCTTGTCGGCCGTCGACGGCGCTGGGCCCGGAGCGGAGGCGTGGGTCGTTCCGGCCGAGACAGCACCCTTGCCGACCGAATGCCCTGGCATCATTTCGGACGCCGATGCGCAAGCAGCGTTCGCACTCGACGTTCCCGTGCAAGCCGCCTACGCTGCGGGCGGCTGGAGCCTCGGCGCCGCGGCAAGCGAAGACTGGGGCGGACCGTATTGCTACTGGGCCTTCCTCGGCGCCGACGCAGGAGTGGGTGCACTCAACACCCTCCGTGGCGGGGCGTGGGCGTGGCAAGAAGCGCGCGCGTTCATTACGGTGCCGTCCGTGCCGCAACCTGTCGCGATCCCGGGACTCGCGGCGTCGGACGAAGCCTGGATCAGGTGCGCACCCGCCGAGGCGTATTGCCTCGTCGACCTCGTGATCGGCGGCAACTGGATCAGCGTATACGCCTGGGCCGACGAGGGAATGGAACCGATCGGCGTCGACCGTCGAACCGCGGTTATAGCCCTCGCTACCGCTGCCGTCGCGACCCTCTAACGGATGCGGCGCCACTCCCCACAGGGAGCGGCGCCGCAATACCGCCTAGAACGTGCGACCGATTTCGCCGAGGCGCGCGATGCGATCGGCGATCGGCGGGTGGGTGCTGAACATGCGGCTCAAGACTCCTGGGCCGCTCGGGTTCGAGATCCACATGTGGGCCATCCCCGAGTTCTGCTTGATCATGGGTTGGCCGTAATCGGCGAGCTTCTGAAGGGCGCTCGCGAGAGCATCCGGATGCCGCGTCGTCAGAGCGCCAGTCGCATCGGCGAGGTATTCGCGTTGGCGCGAAATGGCCGCTTGAACGACAGCGGCGACGAGCGGAGCCACGAGAAATGCGATGAGGCCGAAAATGAGCACGACGGGGTTGCCACCGTTGCTGTTGTTGCGGCCGCCGAAGAACGACATGCGCAGCATCATGTCGGCGATGAAGCCGACGGCAACAACAAGGCCAAACACGATCATCGCGACGCGGATGTCGTAATTGCGCACGTGGCCAAGCTCGTGTGCCATGACGCCCTCGAGCTCGGAATCATCGAGGAGTTCGAGGATTCCCGTCGTCGCAGCGACCGACGCGTGCTGCGGGTCTCGACCCGTTGCAAATGCGTTGGGCGCTGGGTCGTTGATGATGTAGACCTTGGGCATGGGAGTGCCCGTCGTGATCGACAGGTTCTCGACGATTCGATAGAGCCGCGGATTGTCGGCCTTCTGAATCTCGTGGGCGCCACTGAGTGAGAGCGCTTGACTGCTCGCCGCGAAGTACTGAATCAGGGCGTAGCCACCAGCAACGATGAGCGTGATGACAACGATCGAAGGGTCGTTGTAAATCCAGCCCGCGAGCGCTGCGAGCCCGCCGATAATGAGCAAGAACAACACGATGATGAAGACCGTGTTTCTCTTGTTTTTGGCAATCGCCCTATACATGGTTGTCCTTCAACGGGGTCTCGATACGCGGCTACGCCGCTACTCGACCAGCGGGCATACGCGGCAGTGCCGCTACTCGACGTGTGGGCGAATTAGAACTGTACGCGCGGCGGTTCGGCGATTGCCGCGGAATCCGCGACCTCGAAGAACTCACGCTCGGTGAAGCCGAGGCCGCGAACGAAGAGCGTGTTCGGAAACACCTTGATCTTGGTGTTGAGCTCGCGCACGCCACCGTTGTAGAACCGACGGCTTGCCTGGATCTTGTCTTCTGTGTCGACGATCTCGGCTTGCAATTGGAGGAAGTTCTGGCTCGCTTGAAGCTGCGGGTACGCCTCGGCTACCGCGAAAATGCTCTTGAGGGCGGTCTGCATGTGGTTCTCGGCGGCAGCTGCATCCGCTGGTCCCTGCGCACTGAGGGTCTCGGCTCGCGCCTTCGTCACGTTCTCGAAGACGGCCTTCTCGTGTGCCGCATAACCCTTGACGGCTTCGATGAGATTCGGGAGCATGTCGGCGCGGCGCTTGAGCTGCACCGTGATGTCGCTCCACGCCTCGTCAACGCGAACGTTGAGAGTAACGAGGGAGTTGTAGGTCGTCCACAGGTAGATGCCCACGATAACGACGAGGAGGACGATGACGCCAATGACTACGAGGAATTCCATAGAGGTAACTATAAGCGTGCAAAGTGATTGAGTCATAGGCTGAGCGCATGGCAGCTGTCCCGGATGACCGCCCGCCCGCCATTGACGTGGCAGGTCTGCACGTGCGCCGCGGCAAGACCGAGGTGCTGCACGACATCTCGGTGACGATCCAGCCCGGATCCCTCGTCGGACTCCTCGGGCCAAGTGGCAGCGGCAAAACCACTCTGATGCGCGCGATTGTAGGCGTGCAGCGCACAGCCACGGGAACCGTTTCGGTGCTCGGGCGACCCGCCGGGTCTCCCGCTCTGCGAAACCGCGTGGGCTACGTGACTCAAGCGGCGAGCGTTTACGACGACTTGACCGTGCGCCAAAACCTGAGCTATTTCCGCACGATACTTGGGGCGCGTGCATCCGACGTCGATCGAGTAATCGAACAGACGGGCCTGACCGATCACGCCAACGAACTCGTGAGCGACCTCTCGGGCGGGCAGCAAGGTCGAGCGAGTCTCGCGGCCGCTCTGCTTGGCGGCCCCGAACTGCTCGTTCTCGACGAACCGACAGTCGGCCTCGATCCCGTTCTGCGCGCCGACCTGTGGGGCCTCTTCCGCGCGCTCGCTGCGGCGGGCACGACACTCATCGTGTCGAGCCATGTCATGGACGAAGCGACGCGCTGCGATCGACTCTTGCTTCTGCGCGAGGGCGAACTTCTCGCCGATGTGACGCCGGCGGAGCTCTTGAGCACGACCGGCACGACGGATGCGGATGACGCGTTCCTCGCGCTCATCCGTCGAGCGGAGGCATCGTGAACCCGAGTCGAACGCTCGCGACCGCGGGGCGAGTGCTCACGCAGATCCGTCACGACCCGCGCACGATTGGGCTCCTGCTCATCGTGCCGAGCATCCTCATCGGACTCATGGCGTGGATCTTCACCGACACTCCCGTGTTCAATCAGGTCGGCCCGGCGATGCTCGCGCTTTTTCCCTTCACGATGATGTTCGTCGTGACGAGCATTTCGACTCTGCGCGAACGCCGGTCGGGAACACTCGAGCGATTACTCACCCTGCCGATCGGCAAGCTCGACTTCATCCTCGGATACACGCTCGCGTTCGGCCTGCTCGCGATCGCGCAAGCGACGATCGCGGTGTCGTTCGCCGTGTGGGTGTGCGGGCTCACGATCGAGGGTTCGATTTGGCTCCTGCTCGCGGTCGCGCTCGCCGATGCCGTGCTCGGCACGACTCTTGGGCTCTTCGCTAGCGCCTTCGCGCGTACGGAGTTTCAAGTCGTGCAATTCATGCCCGCGATCGTGTTTCCGCAAGTGCTTCTGTGCGGCATCATCCTGCCGAGAGACCAGTTGCCGGATGCGCTGCACGCGATCTCGGATTGGCTGCCGCTCTCGCACGCCATCGACGCCCTCAACGCCGTCGCTCGCGACGATCAGGACGCGGGCTATGTCGCCGGCAAGCTCGTCATCATCGGCGCGTTCGCTCTCGGGGCGCTAATTCTGGGTGCAGTGACTCTGCGCCGCAAGTCCGCCTAGCGCCCGGCTAGCGCCGGCTTAGCTTCGCGCGCGCAGCACGCTTCGTAGCCAGCCGTACGAGCGCTTCGGCGTGCGCTCTTGAGTGTCGAAGTCGACGTGCACGAGACCGAAGCGTTCGCTGAATCCTGCCGCCCACTCCCAGTTGTCGAGGAGTGTCCACACGAAATACCCGCGCACGTCGATACCGGGCGCGCCTTTCACTGCGACCTCGAGATGATCCGCGAGGTACGCGACTCGGTTTTCGTCGTTGATCGTGCCGTCGTCGGCGAGAGCGTCGGCGAAGCTCGCGCCGCCCTCCGTGATGTAGACGGGCGGGAGCTTGTCGCCGTAGCGCTCGGCGTAGTCGCGAAGAGTGACCCCAAGGTAGTCGGGTGCAATGGGCCAACCGAACCCCGTCGTCGAGTACTCGGGCCACGCCGTGAGGTGGAACGGCAAGTGGCGAGCCATATCGCTCGCGCCGTCTGGCGTGAGGTTGTCGGGCGGTGGCCCGGCCGCGACGCGGCTCGGCATGTAGTAGTTGAGCCCGTAGAAGTCGAGCGGTTGCGCGATCGTCGTAAGGTCCGCGTCATCCACTTCCATGAGCGGTGTGAAAAGTTTGCGCGCGAGGAAGGGGAACTTCGGGTAGTGGCCGAGCAGCACGGGGTCCGCAAAGATGCGGTTGTGCACGAGGTCGAAGACTTCGGCGTATCCGCGAGTAGCGAAGTTGTCTTTCGCGGGCTCGACGGGCGAGTGCGCGTTCGTGATTCCGATGCCGCCCGCGACGGACTCCGAGCGAAGGGCTTGAACCGCGAGTCCGTGCCCGAGCAATTGGTGGTGCACAGCGGGCAGCGAGTCGAACATGAGCGTCGCGCCGGGAGCGTGCACCCCGAGCGCATAGCCGTTGAGCGTCACGGTCGTGGGCTCGTTGAGGGTAATCCACTTGTCGACGCGATCACCGAAGGCGGCGCCCGCGAGCTGCGCAAAGTCGGCGAAGCGCGATGCCGTGTCACGCGTCATCCACCCTCCACGATGTTGCAGCGGTTCGGGCATGTCCCAGTGAAAGAGCGTCGCCATCGGCCGGATGCCCGCCGCAAGCAGCTCGTCAAGCAAGCGGTCATAGAACGCGATGCCCGCCTTGTTGCCGTTGCCTGTTCCGCCGGGCTGGATGCGCGGCCACGAGAGCGAGAACCGGTAGGAGTCGACGCCGAGTTCGCGCATTAGCGCGACGTCTTCGCGGTACCGGTGGTAGTGGTCGGTCGCGACCGACGCGTTCGATCCGTCGAGGATGCGGCCGGGCTGGCCCATGAAGGTGTCCCACGTCGATGGCCCGCGGCCGTCGTCGCGAATCGCTCCCTCGATCTGAAACGCCGCGGTCGCAACCCCCATCGTGAAGTCGTGCGGGATGAGCGACGCGAGGCCCTCGGGGTCGTGGAGCCAATCGTTCACGCGCCCAATACCTGCTTCGAGTAGTCGTTCTGAAACACGCGATCGGGGTCGAGCCGGTCGCGCACGGCGAGAAAGTCGTCGAAGTGCGCATACGCGGGTCGCAGATCGTCGGCCGTACGGTTGTGCATTTTGCCCCAGTGCGGTCGGCCGTCGAACGAGCGCATGATCGCTTCGACCTCTCGGAAGTACGCCGTGGGGTCTTCGCGAAAGAATTTGTGCACCGCGATGTAGCCCGTCGCGCGACCCGACGCTGTCGAGAGCCAGAGGTCGTCGGCGGCGGATGCGCGCACTTCGATCGGGAAGGAGATGTTCCACCCGCGGTCCGCGATGAGAGAGCGCACCGCCTCGACCGCTGCGGGAATGTGTTCGACGGGCAGCGCGTACTCCATCTCGCGGAAGCGCACGGTGCGGTTTGACGTGAAGACGCTGGGCGAAGCATCCGTGAACTCACGATCGCCCGTGAGATTGACCGACAGCCGGTTGATGGGGCCGATCAATCGCGGCGCGAGCCGGCCGAGGTTGACGGTCGCACGGAACAGGCCATTGGCCATGAACTCGTCATCCACCCAGCCCTTTACAGCGCCGAGCGGATGCCGCGGCGCATCAAAGGCGAGCCGCGTGTTGCTCTTGGTGAGTGCCGTCTCGGTGTGGGGCCACACGTAGAACTCGAAGTGATCGATGGTCGCGATGCGCTCGGACCACTCTGCGAGCACCGTGGCGATCGGCTCCGGTCGCTCGACGGCGCTCAGCAGAAACGCGCGAACGCACTCGATCGTGACATCGACGAGCACCCCGAGCGCGCCGAGCCCCAGGAATGCCGCGTGCCGCAGCTCGGCATTCTCGGTGTCGCTCACGCGCAAGACCTCGCCACTCGCTGTGACGAGAGTGACGGCGCGGATCTGCGTCGCGAGCCCGCCGAACGCGCTGCCCGTGCCGTGCGTGCCCGTCGAGGTCGCGCCCGCGATCGTCTGCTTGTCGATGTCACCCATGTTCGCGAGCGCGAGGCCCAGTGGTTCGAGCAGCGCTGGCAACTGGTAGAGGTTCGTGCCGGCGCCGAGCGTCACGCGATTGCCTTCGACAGCGAGAACGCCGTCGAGCGCCGACACGTCGAGCTGCACGCCGTCGGTCGCGGCGATGGCCGTGAAACTGTGGCCAGCGCCGACGGGCTTGATTGTGAGGCCACGTTCGCGCGCGAAACGAATCGTCTCGATGACTTCGTCGACGGATGACACGCGCGCAACGAATTGGGGATTCGCACTCTGCGAGCGCCCCCAATTGCGCCAGCGGCCGCCCGCCTCGACTGGCGCCCCCGTCACAGGAATGCCTTACCTTCGCCCCGATACGTCTGCATGGACTCAACGATACGGTCGCCGTCGACCATCGCGAATTCGTTGACGTGTTCGCTCAGCTCGCCCGCCTTGGTGTGCCGCAGCCAGACCCTGTCACCGACCTCCAAGGCCGCGGCGGCGGTACCCGTGACGGGCGACTGCACTTCGCCTGCGCCCTCGCGCGCCAAGTACTTGAGGCCTGCGGGCCACGCGAGTTGGGGCATCCGACCCGCCTCTGGTGGACCGGATGCGATCCAGCCGCCACCGTGAAGCGTCGCCATGTTCGGCGTCGGCTTGCGCACGACCGAGAGCGCGAATGCCGCGGCCGGTGCGGGGCTGAAGTGGCTGTAGCCGTCGAAGAGGTGCGGGCCGAAGAGTCCGCTGCCGGCTGCGATTTCTGTGACGGATGCGTCGGCCGCCGTTCGCTCGAGCGAACCCGTGCCGCCGCCGTTCACGAACTCGAGGTCGGCAAGTTGGC
>JANOOQ010000351.1:0-6801 GCA_031421515.1 Leifsonia sp. | reverse complement strand
CCCGTAACACGGTGGTAGAACGGATGCCCTAACCCCTAGAGGCGTCCGTTAACGACTCCAACTTCCCGGCCCCCGACTTCGACGTTCGCGACTTTGCGCGCACGGCCGCGGGCAGCCACAGGGACTCCCTCGACCTCGAGTCGTACGAGCGCCAGCCGCTCGCGGCCGATGTTCTCCGCGTGCTCGCATACCTTCAAGTGATCGAGCGCGCGACCATGACTCACTTGCGCGGCGTGCTCGTTACCGCGACGCACAAAGACGCGAGGATCACCGCCTTCCTCACGACCTGGGCGTACGAAAAGTACTGGATAGCGGATGCGCTCGAACAAATCGTGCTCGCCCAAAAGCCCGAGAGCGAACGAAACGGCGCGAAGCTGCCGTTTACAACGCCGACAGAAAAGACCATCCGCGAGTCGATCTTCGCCAACATCGTCGGCGTCCCCATGATCGCCGTACACATGACGCTTGGGACCGTCGACGAGTGGCTCACGCAATTCGCGTATCGGAGCCTCGTCGCCCTCAACACTCACCCACAATTGTCGGCGACGATCGAGAAGTTCCTGGTGATCAAGCAGCGCCAACTCTCGTTCTTCGAGGCGCAAGCGCGCTTTCGGCTGACGGAGTCCCGTCAAGCCCGTTCGATCACGCGGCGGCGGCTACGCAAGACGCCGTGGCCCCTCGGAGCAAAGGCCGAACCACCCGCCGAGACCGAGTTTTTCTACAAATTCTTGTTCGGGTCGGCGCCCGAAACCGTCAATGACGTTGACGATCGCATCGACACCCTCCCGGGCCAATCCGGCCTCGCCCTGATACGAAAGGCCGCCCGACTGTGACGACCGCCCCCATCCTGACGAACGAGCACGTGTTTCTCACGGGAGGCACGGGATTCGTGGGTCAAGCGATTCTCGAGCGACTCCTGTCGTCGCACCCGGGCACTCGCATTTCTGTGCTCGTGCGCGGCAAGGGCAGCCTGTCGGCCGAGCAACGCCTCGCGAACATGTTGCGCAAGCCTGTCTTCAAGCGTTGGATGGATGCCGTCGGCGAAGATGAAGCCCGTCGCCAATTCGCCGCGCGCGTCACCGTGATCGATGGAAGTTTGAGCCGAGTCGGCACCCTCCCGAAAGACCTCGATGTCGTCATTCACAGCGCATCGACCGTCTCTTTTGACCCGCCAATCGACGAAGCGTTCGACACGAACGTGGGCGGAGCACACGGCGTCTACGGCGCGATTCTCGCAAGCGGGAGCGACCCTCACGTCGTGCATATCTCCACGGCCTACGTCGGCGGAATCCGCAAGGGCATCGTGCCCGAAGCGTCCCTCGCCCACGACGTCGATTGGCGCGCGGAGTACGAAGCCGCGAAGTCGGCTCGCGCTCGCGTCGAACTTGAGTCACGGCATCCCGAGGCGTTGCGTCGACAGCTCGACAAGGCGAAGGCGCGCCACGGTAAGACTGGCCCTCAAGCTGTCGCGCAATTCGCCGAAACGGCTCGCATCGAGTGGGTACGCGAGCGGCTCGTCGACTATGGGCGCACGCGCGCCGAGAGCCTCGGCTGGACAGACGTCTACACACTCACGAAAGCATTCGCGGAACGCGCGGCGGAAGAGCTTTGGTCGCAAGCCGGCCATCGACTTTCGATCGTGCGCCCCTCGATCATTGAGAGTGCGCTCCACCACCCGTTCGCGGGTTGGATCGACGGCTTCAAGGTCGCAGATCCGCTCATCATCGCGTATGGTCGCGGGCAGCTCCCCGACTTCCCTGGCCTTCCGGATTCGGTGCTCGACATCATTCCCGTCGACTTCGTCGTCAATGCCACGCTCGCGGTCGCTGCGCGCAAGGCGAAGCCCAACGAGCCGAAGTACTTCCACGTGAGCTCGGGAGCAACGACACCGCTGCCGTTCCACCGCATGTACGAAAACGTCAATGCGTATTTCACGGCCAACCCTCTCCCCGACGAGAAGGGCGAGATCAAGGTTCCGTTGTGGCGTTTTCCCGGAGGGCTCAAGGTCGAGAAGGCCCTCGCCAAGCGAGAGCGCCAAGCGGATCGTGCAGAGCGGATGATCGAACGGCTCCCCGCAACTCCACGCACTCGAAAGTGGCTCGACACCGTCGCTGGCGGCAAGCACAACCTCGAACAATTGCGCGCGTTCACCGAGCTCTACCGCGCCTATGTTCAGACCGAAATCATCTTCGACGACGCCAACACGAAAGCGCTCCACGCGTCACTTCCCAAAAAGGTTCAAGCCGACGAGGGTTTCGACGTGAGCGAAATCGATTGGGAACACTACCTGCAGAACATCCACTTCCCCGCAGTCACGACACTCACGCGAGCATTCGGAAAACGCCCAGCCGCCAAGGCTCGCGCTGCCCGCGCCCTTCCCGAGCGCACAGATGTCGTCGCGATCTTCGACCTCGAGGGCACCGTGCTCGAGTCGAACCTCGTCAAGCAATATCTGCTGTTGTGGTCGAACACCGTGCCGCGCAGAAAGGTGCTGCACGACCTCGCAAACTTCACGTTCTCGCTGCGCAAGTATTGGCGCGCAGAGCGGCGCGACCGCGGCGAGTTCATTCGCACCTTCATGCGCCGCTACGAGGGATTCAAGGTTGCCGAGATCGAACGCGAAGTTCGCGGGCGATTCGGTAAAGCTCTCATGCGTCGCGCCCTGCCCGAGGCGCTTCGACGCGTTCAGGAGCATCGGGATGCTGGACACCGCACGATCCTCGTGACGGGCACGATCGACCTCATGGTGCAACCGTTTTTACCGTATTTCGATGACGTCGTTGCTGGCCGGATGCAAGACGTCGATGGAGTGTTGACCGGGTTCCTCGCGGATCCGCCGCTAGTGGATGAGGCCCGCGCAGCGTGGTTGCGACACTATGCGGCCAAGAACAACTTCGACCTCGAACACTCCTACGGTTACGGCGATAGTCACGCCGACCTGGTGTGGTTGCAGTTGCTCGGTAATCCGAACGTCGTGAATCCTGACATTCACCTTTATCGTCACGCGCGTGAAAAGCACTGGAACGTGATTGACTGGAAGCGTCGACCGGCACGGCAACCACGCACGGAGAGCTAATTCCCATGGCATTTGACATCGATCGCTACACCGCCACGTCAACGAGTGTCGCGTGGGCTGATCTCGACTTCGATCAGTTCGCGACTAACCCGCTGCCGCCAGACACGCTCCGCAGCTTGCGCTACATGTGCGACATCGAGTACCACACGGTGTGCTACTTGCGCGATCTTCTCGTGACTCCGTCGCACAAAGAAGCCGATGTGAGCGCCTTCATGACGATGTGGAACCGCGAAGAATTCTGGCACGGCGAAGCTCTCGCTGCCGTGCTCGCAGCCCACGGCATCACGGTCGACTTCGATCAGCTCAAGGCCACCCGTCTCAAGCTCGGGTGGAAAGATCGGCTCGATCCGATCAAGCAGTCCTTGCTCGGCAACATCGTTGGCAAAGACTTCATCGCCGTGCACATGATCTGGGGCGCCGCGAACGAATGGTCGGCCGTCGCCGCATACAACCGCCTCGCCGAACTTGAGCAGCACCCCGTTCTCGCGGTTTTGCTTCAGCGCATTGCAAAGCAAGAGGCGCGGCATGTGGCCTTCTATGCGACTCAAGCGCGCGAGAGACTCGCCTCGAGCAAGAAGGCGCAGAAGCTCGCTCGGTTCGCGCTCAAGAACGCGTGGGGTCCCGTAGGGTCGAGTGTCATGGAACCCGCAGAGGTCACGCACGTCATGGGACACATTTTCTCGGGTGACGAGGGAATGCGCGAGATCCGCAAGCTTGACGAGCACATTTCTCGCATGCCAGGACTCGAGGGTCTCACGATCGTTGAGACCGCAATGAAGAAGTACGGGATCGCGGCATAACGACAAGTTCGACCGTCATCGCCCTGATAGCTTTGGGATGTGACGGTGCACATTGAGCAGGTTGATCTCCCCGGGATCGGTGTTCGGACCGACGTAATTACGTCGGGCGGGCGCCGCGTGAGTGTCGTGTCGGAGCGAACTGGCGAGCGCAAACTCGCCTTCTTCGATGCGGATGACCCCGACTCGTGCAATGCGTCAATCCCTTTAACCGACGACGAAGCAAGTGCCCTCGCTGAACTGCTCGGCGCATCGGTCAGCGTGAGCAGGCTCACGGGTGTTGGCGCGAGGACCGCCGGACTGTTTACTGAAGAGTTTCTGCTACCGATCGACTCTCGTTTTGTTGGGCGCCCGATGGGCGACACGAAAGCGCGTTCGATGACTGGCGCCTCAATCGTGGCAATCGCTCGAGGCGCTCAGGTGATTGCCTCACCCGGCCCAGATGTGGTCTTGGAACACGGCGACATCATCGTTGCAGTCGGCACCCGCAAGGGGCTCGACGCATTGCGAAAACTGATTGAGCGTGGCCCGAGCTAAATGAACGGTACAACCCTGCTGCTCATCGAGGTTGGAGGCCTCCTCCTCGCATTGAGCATTCTGGGTCGGCTGGCTGCACGGGTAGGCATCTCCCCCATCCCTCTCTATTTGATCGCGGGTCTCGGGGTGGGCCACGGCGGATTCCTGCCGTTCGACGCAAGTGAGGCATTTCTTGAAGTCGGATCCGAGATCGGTGTCATCCTGCTGCTCGCGATGCTCGGTCTCGAATATTCCCCGCGCGAGTTGTTTGCGAGCGTGTCGCAATCTAGGGTGAGCGGGCTTCTTGACGCGGTGTTCAACGCGATTCCCGGTGCGGCTTTTGCACTCATTCTCGGGTGGGGGCCGATCGCGGCATTTGCGCTCGCGGGTGTCACGTGGGTTTCATCCTCAGGGGTAATTGCGAAAGTTGTGCGAGATCTCGGTCGCCTCAATAACCGCGAGACACCCGTGATCTTGTCGGTGCTCGTCATCGAGGATCTCGCAATGGCCTTTTACCTGCCGATACTGTCGGCGGTAGCGATAGGTGCGGGCGTGCTGCAAGGCGCGACGACTGTAGTCATTGCGGTCAGCGTCGTGTCGGTGATCCTGCTCGCGGCGTTGCGCTTTGGAAAACCTCTGTCTCGAATGTTTTCCGCCCACCATGCGGAGTCGTTGCTGCTCGGGGTTCTCGGTCTTACGATGTTGGTGGCTGGCCTAGCTGAGCAAGTGAACGTGTCCGCTGCAGTTGGAGCATTTCTCGTCGGCATCGCGATCTCGGGCCAGGTAGCTGAGAACGCGGCTGTCGTTTTGTCGCCATTGCGAGACCTGTTCGCAGCCGTCTTCTTCGTGTTCTTCGGAATCTCCACTGACCCATCGGACATCATCCCGGTGCTCATTCCGGCCACACTGCTTGCCGTGGTAACAATCGCCACCAAGATCGCATCCGGTTACCTCGCAGCTCAACGAGCCGGAATCGGCGTGCCCGGCCGTTGGCGCACGGGCCTTACCCTCACTCCGCGGGGCGAGTTCTCCATTGTGATCGCGGGGCTAGCAGTAAGCGCCGGTGTTGAACCTCAACTAGCGCCGCTCGCTGCCGCCTACGTGCTGATTACGATCATCGCGGGGCCCTTGCTTGCACGAATTCCGGATGCTACATGGTTCAAGTCGGCGGTCATGCGCAAACGGCAGGCTAGCGAGGCGCGTGCTGCAAAGGTTTCGCCGACTTAGATCCGGCGCAGACGTCGTCGCGTGACAGACAGGCGCGACGATTACGTTGAGGGAGTTGGGTTGCAAAGTCTTTGGGACAACTCCCAGCGAGGCACCTCTACGCTGGGCAAATGACGCTAGAGCCCGAACTGATCGTCGCCTTTTTCACGCTCTTCGTACTTGAGCTTGTGCTCGGGATCGACAACGTGATCTTCATCTCGATCCTTGCAAGCAAGCTGCCGGTCGAGCAGCAAGCAAAGGCGCGAAACCTAGGACTGACACTCGCGCTGATCATGCGAATCGGGCTTCTGTTCGTTGCGAGCTGGATCATCTCACTGAAGGAAGACCTGTTCGTCGTCGCCGGCTTCGGCTTCTCGGGGCGCGACCTTATCCTGATCCTCGGCGGCGGATTCCTCATCTACAAAGCGGTGCGCGAGATTCACGAAAAACTCGAGGGGGCCGAGTCCCATGTAGGCGCAACGGGCCGCGGCGCAGTGACCTTCGGAGGGGTGATCGTGCAGATCGTTCTCATCGACATCGTCTTTTCCTTTGACTCGGTGATAACCGCGGTCGGGATGGTTGACAATCTCCTCGTCATTTACGTGGCAGTCTTGCTTTCGTTCGGGATCATGCTCTTCTCTTCCAAGTACATCTTTGCGTTCGTCAACCGACACCCAACGGTCAAGATGCTTGCGCTCGCATTCCTCGTGCTCATCGGAGTTGTACTCATCGCCGACGGGTTCGGTGTCAAGATCGACAAGGCACTCATCTACGTTCCGATGGCGTTCGCGATCGTCGTGGAGATACTAAACCTCGCCTACAAGCGGCGCGTCGAAAAGCGTGACGGTGCCATCGACCCCGTTCATTTGCGGCACGCCTATACGAAAGCTGATGACCGCGCCGCCGTCGCAGCTGCGACGTCGCACAATCCGCATGCCGGATCCGTCACTCTGTCACGGCGCCCCGTGACGGGAGCCATCAGTGATGACGATGATCACCAGGAGCCGATTGGCTTGGGCTGACTTCTTGTGGCGCAACAACATGAAAGAGCCCGGCCGATGGCCGGGCTCTTGAGACACATGTCGCGACTCAGGTGTGACCTATGTCGCGACTCATCACATCGTGGATCCAAGGGGATTCGAACCCCTGACCCCCTGCATGCCATGCAGGTGCGCTACCGGGCTGCGCCATGGACCCGCATCATTC
>JANOOQ010000350.1:0-4062 GCA_031421515.1 Leifsonia sp. | reverse complement strand
CGATGTCGCGCCACGCGATGCCCACGTGTGACCAGAGCTCGCCCACCAAAGCCGAGAGCGGCACGAGCGCGCCGCCGGCAAGGGCGGAGGCATCCACGAACCTGCCGAATGCCACGACTCCGGCCACACCAGCGAACAGCACGACCCACGCGCCGCCGCCCGCGAAGAAGCCCGGCCCCGTGCGCTCGACGGCGCCAACGCTCGTCGCCGCGCGCTCGTGGGCTCTGCGTTCCCGAACCTCTGCGAGTGGCATGCGCAAGGCGTCGACTGCGGCCCACCCGAGCACTCGAGCACGACGCAATCGCCGGCGCGCGCCGATCACCGAGCCGTCGATGGCAGCCGAAATGCCCGCGGCAAGTTCACCGCTCACCGATCCCGGGCGCTTGGCGAGAAGGTGCACGAGACTCCGCAGGATCGCGAGCGGAACGAGCGTGAGCCAGTGCAGCGGCAAAGCGAGCGGCGGCGAGTAGACGAGCCGTCGATGCAATTGTGCCGACCGGCGGATGCGGTTCTGGGCACCCGCAGAAACCGACCGGCGACCGAATAGCTCGGGCGGCCCCGCGGTCGACACTCGCGCGGCAGGCACTCCAATGACGCGGTGTCCCGCGAGTCGTGCTCGAACCGAGAAGTCGAGCCCGGCATCCACGGAGGGCAATGCGGGGTCGAATCCGCCGAGTGCCGTCCACACTTCGCGCCGCACGAGCATCCCTCCCGCCTCGACGCCGAGAATGTCGCTCTGAATGTCGTGTTGGGCCTGGTCGAGTTCTTCAGAAACGACCGCGAGCGAGCGTCCGAAGCGCGTGAGTGTCTCGCCGAAATTGGCGATGACGGCTGGATCGTCCCACCGCATGAGTTTGGGGCCGGCGATAGCGACAGACGGCGCGACCTCAACCGCGCCGAGGAGGGCTGAGAGTGCCCCAGGATGCGCGGCATTGTCGTGTCCGAGAATCCACAACCACTCGTTGTCGACCGAGACGGGCGCCGCCGCATGCAAACCGAATGCGACGGCCGCGCCGAGGGAACGACGATTGGGCGCCGTCACGACGGGAGCAGAGGTTAGGAGCCGTGCGGTCGAATCCGTCGAAGACATGTCGACGAAAATGACCCGGTCGGGGCGCCGAACTTGCGCCTCAAGCGCCGCGAGGGTTCTCGGCAGATACTGTGCGCCATTACGGGCAACGAGTACTGCGGTGACTCTCGGTTGCATAGTGTTTCGAAACTAGAAGGTCAGGCCCTCTTGCGTAGTTTGCGGCGCTCGCGCTCTGAAAGCCCGCCCCAAATGCCAAAGCGCTCGTCGTTTTCGAGAGCATATTCGAGGCACCGATTGCGAACCTCGCACGACGAGCAAATCTTCTTGGCGTCTCGCGTGGATCCACCCTTTTCGGGGAAGAACGCTTCGGGATCGGTCTGTGCGCACAGTGAGTCCGTCTGCCAAGAGAGTGGGTTTGGATCGAGGTCTTCTGCTGCCGTGTGTTGCCGTACGCCGGGCACTCCCAGCTTTACGGGATCGACGAACCAGTCGTCTGGAACACCGGCGCGGTACGTGTTGTTCGCCATCGTTCCGATTCCCCTTCCGTGCAATTGCGCGTAATCGCTCACGCGTTATTGATAATTACACCGGTGTAGTTACCCCCACGTCAAGTCGCGAATGATAAATGGCTCAACTTGACTCTGAGGGTTGTGACGCGCCGCGTGTTGCGATCCATTGCGACTCGACCATCTCTCGCAGTGTGTGGCGCATCTTCCAGTCGAGGTCGCGAGCCGCCAAATCCCCGGCTGCCACAATCCTCGCGGGGTCGCCGGCTCGCCGTGGTGCGATTTCTGGCGTGAAGCGGATGCCCGTGACATCCGCTACCGTCGCCATGATGTCGCCCACCGAAACGCCCGAGCCGCTCCCGAGGTTATAGGCGGGCTCGAGGGACTCACCCGCATCGAGTCGCGCAGCCGCCGCCGCGTGCGAGATTGCGAGGTCGGCGACGTGGATGTAGTCGCGCACGTTCGTGCCGTCTGGCGTGGGGTAGTCGTTGCCGTTGATTTTTGGTGTGCGCCCCTCGAGGAGCGCGGTGAAGACGAGGGGAAACAGGTTGTGCGGGCTCGAGTCGTACAAGCTCGGATCGCCCGAACCCACGACATTGAAATACCGCAGCGACGTATGCCGCAAGCCGTATGCGACCTCTTGATCGCGAAGCAACCACTCCCCAATGAGCTTGGACTCGCCGTACGGCGATTGCGGGTTCTTCGGGGTGTTCTCAGTCACCAGCTCGGCGTCGGGAGTGCCGTACACGGCCGCGCTCGACGAGAAGACCATGCGGTCGACTCCGTGCGACTGCATCGCCGCGAGCAAGCGCCCCGTTCCCGTGACGTTTTGCTCGTAGGTGTGGAGCGGTTGCTTCACCGAGACGCCCGCGTATTTGAACCCTGCGACGTGGATGACTCCCGTGACGTTGTGATCCTCAAGGGTTCGCAGAACGAGAGGACCGTCGAGGATCGACCCGTGTACGAATCCCACATCGTGTGGGACGAACGACGCGTGTCCGCTCGACAGGTCGTCAAGCACGACGACGCCGAGACCCGCCGCCTTGAGCGCTCTAACGACGTGCGATCCGATGTAGCCGGCGCCGCCGGTCACTAGCCATGTCATGCGTCAACGGTATCCCGTCTGTACACTCTTATAGACACCAGCTATAGGAGGCATCGTGGTTCGCGCAAAAGCCGCCCAGCTCATTCGCGCCGCACGCAAAGACGTGGGGATGACACAAGCGGCGCTCGCAGCGGCAGCGGGCATCCACCAGCCAACTGTGGCGGCATACGAGTCAGGGCGTCGCATCCCGAACAGTGACACTCTGCGCGCGCTCCTGACGGCGGCTCGCACACGACCCTCGGTCGTGCTCGCGGTACTCGCCGACGAAATTGTCGCGACGGCCGCTCAACAGAACATCTTTGACGTGCGGGTATTTGGGTCGGTGCTTGACGGGCGCGACACGGAACGCAGCGACATCGATCTGCTCGTATCCCCCGGCAACGACGTGTCAATCTTTGGCCTTGGCGCCTTCGCGGCAGAGGTGCAGGAGCTCACGGGATTCCCGGTGGATGTCATGACCCAGACCCAGACGCGGCATCCAGAACTCCTGCACATCCAGAAGGAGGCGGTGCGCTTGTGAGTGACGAGCAACAGCGATTCATTCCACGGCCCCGTGTGGCGCCAGATGACAACCTCGGCGCGAGGATCGACCGACTTCCGCATCTCAAAGCCGAACTCGAACAACTATTGGTTGACATCGAAAGGATCGTTTCTCGCGGCGAAGATGCCTTCCTGTCCAGTGACGATCGCACAAACTATCTCGCAGGATCGGCGCTCATCATCCACTTCGATGACATCGCCCAACGCAGGTATCCGAGTCAACTCAAGAGTCAACTCCCCGACGTTCCGTGGGAGCAAATCACCGCCACCCGCAACATACTCGCGCACGACTACACGTCCGCAGATCGGCGGATCGTGTGGCTCGCGCTTGCGACCGAGCTGCCGCAACTCGTCCGTAGGATCTTAAGTGTTTGACTTGGTCGGTCGTCGCGCGCCCGCGACAGGCGGCCTCGCAGGTCACGAGCCAGCGACCACTGGTAGCGTTGCGCCACGATGAAACGCGCACTCATTACCGGAATCACGGGCCAAGATGGCCTCTACCTCGGTGAGCTACTCACCGCCAAGGGGTACGAAGTCTTCGGCACTATCAGTGGATTCAACAATCCGAAGCGCGCCCTAGTCACCGATCTACTACCGGATGCCCACCTCATCGAAGCCGACCTAACTGATGTAAACAGTCTTCACAAGGCGCTGTCCGAGTCCGAGCCTGAAGAGGTCTATAACCTCGGCGCAATCTCGTTCGTCGGCAACTCTTGGGAAAACGCGAGCCGGACAACGGATGTCACCGCGAAAGGTACCCTTAACCTCCTCGAAGCGACTCGCGTACATGCCGGCAGCGACATCTCGAAGGTGCGTTTCTACCAAGCATCCAGCTCAGAAATGTTCGGCAAGGCACAGCAAGTGCCACAGAACGAGCACAC
>JANOOQ010000349.1:0-10426 GCA_031421515.1 Leifsonia sp. | reverse complement strand
CCGCGAGACCTGCAGCGGACATGAGCAATGGCCACAAGCGCGCTCTTGGATGTGTAGGCGTCATAACTATTAAGACGAATGAACTCGACTAATCGTTGGGATGCACGCAGCCGACTCGCGCGCGTGACCTAAGCCGAGCTGCGCGAGTCAGCGGAGCGAGCTAGGAAAGCCCGGGAATACTGAGCCAACCCGCCGCGATCAGCACGACGATCGAGTTCAGAATGAGGGCGATGAACGTCACGGTCGTGAAACCGCGCCCACGCGTGCCCTTGAGCACGAGGAGGAGGATTAGCACGACTTCGAGTGCAATAGCGAAGAGGAGCGTGCTGAATGGAGCAGGGAATGCGATGAAGATTGAGATCAACATGAGGCCCGCGAAGACAAGTTCTGCAATCGCGAGAATTGTGTTGCTCTGATGACCCCGAATGCGACGAATTCCGTCGAACACAGCGAATGCTGCTGCAAGAATCGTGATCAGAAGTAGCCAAGAAATAACCATTGTCGTTCCTTTCGGATACCGCGAGTCAGCCAGGGCAGAAAGCCGAGGCGCAACTCCACTCTAGCGAGCGCGCTATGCGGCGTCGGCAAGCACGCGTCTAGTTGCGCGGTCGAATGCCGCGGTCACCGCGATGCTGTCGCCCGAGTATCCGCCCGTCATCGCGCCGTCGCGCGCCAAGAGCAACTCGTCGGCGGCATCGCCAGGCACGGGATGACCTGCCGCCTTGAGCAATTGAGACAGTGTGTCGACGAACCACTCACGGTGCTCGCTGATGATGCGGCGGACTGGGTGGTTGGCCTCGGGATACTCCGCTGCGGCGTTGATGAAGGGGCATCCCCTAAACCCTGGGGAGTTGATCTCGCCGATTGTCGCGGCCACGATGCCGAGGAGCGCGGCCGCTGGCGTAGCTGCCGCTGCGATGATCGTGTCACAGTCGGCCCGAACCACGAGGTGTCGAGTCGTGATGTACTCGACGATCAGGTTGTCTTTCGCACGATAGTGCTTATAGAACGTCGCCTTCGTGACGGAGGACTGCGCGATGATGCGATCGACGCCGACGGTATTGATTCCAACTTCGTAGAAAAGCACGTTAGCAGTGTCCAGAATCCGACCCTTCGCGGGAGCGCGCTGCGCGGTGGGGGATAAATCAATAACCGTCACAGCGCGACTCCTTGCGGGGGATACAGCCCAATAAATCTGGCTGCATGGTGCATTCCCGCCATCGGGTGTGACGGGAAATGCATAGGGCTTCGGGTGCCCACGAGCAACAATATATCACAGGAGGACATACAGACTCGTCTGTTTGTCCGCACTTTGTGCTCCAGTCTCTGAGGCGGTCAACTTGACGTAGGCTCGAACGGATGAACGGCGCAGTGTCACTCCCGCTCGATGTAGCGCACCTTCGGTTCACCGCATCCGGCGACTCGCTCGTCAACCGCACGGTGCTCCCGAGCGGCGTGCGCATTCTCAGTGAAAGCGTGCCGGGCGCCCGTAGCGCGACTATCGGATATTGGGTCGCGGTCGGCTCACGTGACGAACTCCCCGTGACATACGGGTCGACGCACTTCCTAGAGCACTTGCTTTTCAAGGGCACCACGACCCGATCGGCACTCGACATCGCGGTCTCATTCGACTCCGTGGGTGGCGAGCACAACGCGATGACTGCCAAGGAATACACCTGCTACTACGCCAAAGTGCAAGATCGCGATCTCGCGATGGCGGTCGACGTGCTCGCCGACATGTTCACGTCGTCCGTGCTCGATTCGGCTGAATTCGAGACGGAGCGCGGCGTCATTCTGGAAGAGTTGGCCAGGGCCGACGACGATCCCTCCGACGTCACGAGCGAGCGCTTCTTCGAGGCCGTGCTCGGCCAGCATCCACTCGGCCGCCCCATTGGTGGCAACAACGAGACGATCTCGGCAGTTACGCGCGACGCCGTGTTGAACCATTACCAAACGAACTACCGCCCTCAGGATCTCGTCATTACAGTCGCGGGAGCTGTCGACCACGACGAACTCGTGCGCGGCGTTAAGGCTGCTCTCGAGCGCGCGGGCTGGAACCTCGAACTCGAGTCGATGCCCGTTCCGAGGCGCGACGCGAAGGAAGATCTCATAGAACGGGGAAGCGGCCTCGTCGTCATCAAGCGGCCCATCGAGCAAGCGAACATCATCGCGGGCGTCGTCGGAATCGCGGCGACAGATGAGCGACGTGTGACACTCGCAGTGCTCAACTCGATCCTCGGCGGCGGAATGTCGAGCCGGCTATTTCAAGAGATCAGGGAGAAGCGCGGTCTCGCATATTCGGTCTATTCGTTTTCACCAAGTTACTCGGACACGGGCGTGTTCGGAATCTATGCGGGATGCTCGCCGTCGAAGGTTCCGCAAGTCACCGAGCTCATGCTCGGCGAGTTTGCCCGGCTCGCCGCGGGCGGCGTGACGGACGATGAACTGCGGCGTGCTGTGGGGCAGTTGAGCGGAGCATCCGCTCTCGCACTCGAAGACTCAGACACGCGAATGTCCCGCTTGGGTCGAAGCGAGCTCACGATGGGGGAGTTCGTTGACCTCGATGAATCACTTCGCAGGCTCTCGACTGTGACGACAGAGTTGGTTCGCGAGCTTGCTGTCGAGCTCGCGGCTCGGCCAATTTCGATCGCGGCAGTGGGCACGGTCGACAAGAAGTCATTCGCGGGTCTCGCTTCGCTGCCTGTGTCCGTGGTCTAGCGCGATGGCTCACTACCTCTACCTGGTTCGCCACGGCGAACAGCAAGACGCCGAGCACGGGCTTCCCGACGGACCGCTATCGCCGAAGGGCGTGCGCCAGGCTCGCGCGATCGCCGAGCGACTCGGCGGCGTGCCGTTCACTCGAGCCTTGCACTCGCCGCTGCAACGCGCGGCAGAAACGGCTGCGATTATGACCGAGCGGATGCCCGCCCTGGAGTCGCGGCCGAGCGCCTTACTCATGGACTGCATTCCATCGGGGCCAACTGCCGATATGCCGCACAGCTTTGAGCCCTTCTTTCGCGCGGTCACCCCTGCCGAGATCGACGCGGGCCAAGCGCAAATGGCGGATGCAGTCGCCGAGTTTCTCGTGCCCGGTCGAGGCGACCACCACGACTTGCTCATTACCCACAACTTCGTGATCGCGTGGTTCGTCCGCGAGGTCTTCGGTGCTCCAGCGTGGCGCTGGCTCGGCCTCAATCAGGCCAATTGTGGACTCACGATCATCCGAGTCCGCAGTGCGAAGCCGCCCGTGCTCGTTACCCACAATGACTTGGGGCACTTGCCAGCAGAGTTGCGCACGGGTCTCTCGGTCGAGCAACCGTTTTAGAGTCGGTGCCAAGGTGACTCCGGGGTCGGCGTCGCTGCGGACTACGTCTGGATGCTAGCGCGAGCCTTGCTCGACTCGAGAATTGGTAGGTTTGGCTTATGACAACTTCTGTCGCGATTGTCGGTGCCACGGGTCGAATGGGCCAGCTCATTTCGCAACTCATCGAGGCATCTGACGAGTTCGAGATTGCCGCCCAAGTCGACTCCCGCGGTGCGCTCGAATCGATGATTGGTGCCGACGTCGTCGTCGATGTGACGGTACCCGCGGTATCGCAATTGGTCGTCGAGTTCGCCGTTACACACGGGTTGAAGATTCTCGTGGGAACATCCGGCTGGTCGAACGAGCGCATCGAAGTTGTCGAAGCACTCGTGGCGACGAACCCGACGAGCGCTGTCATCTTCGTGCCGAACTTCTCACTCGGGTCGGTGCTCGCAACGTCGTTATCGGCAATCGCCGCTCGATTTTTCGACTCGATCGAAATCGTCGAGGCTCACCACGCCTCTAAGGTCGACTCGCCCTCGGGGACCGCGGTGCGCACGGCAGAGCAAATGGCGGCAGCGCGAGTGTCACTCGGGCCTGTCGCGGCTCCCCACGCCGACCAGAGGGCGCGCGGTCAACAAGTGGCGAGCATCCCGATTCACAGCCTTCGCATGGGTGGTGTCGTGGCAAAGCAAGAAGTCATCTTTGGCGGCACGGGGGAGCTTCTCACGATTAGCCACGAAACGGTATCGCCGAGCTCGTATGAAGCGGGCATCATGATTTCGTTGCATGCTCTCTCCTCCGCGACGGGAGTGACCGTCGGGCTCGACCGGATCATCGATCTCGGAATTACCGACAGCGCCGCGCAGTGACCACTCGAATCGCAGCCTTTATCATGACGGCGCTGCTCGCGCTCTACTTGGTCTTTGTCGTCCAGTACGCGATCGTCATGATGACGTCGGGCAACCCCATCGCTCTCGCGCTCGGTATCGCGCTCATCGTCTTGCCGATTGTGGGGGCATGGGCGCTCGTGGCCGAACTCGTTTTCGTCGTTCGCGCACAACGGCTCGTGGGTCGGCTCGGCGCTGAAGGTGGACTACCCGTCGACGACTTGCCGCGCCTACCGAGCGGCCGCATCAATCCGGTCGCGGCCGACGAGCAGTTTCCCGCATTCAAGGTCGAGGTCGAGCGCGAGCCGCAGTCGTGGCGCGCGTGGCTTCGATTGGGCCTTGCATACGACGCAAGTGGTGATCGTCGTCGTGCGCGCTGGGCGACACGGCGCGCTATCGAGTTGTCGAAGAGCGCTCAAACATCGTCGCGATAGCGTCGTCAATCGTCCGATCTCTAAACACGAATCCGTCGGCGAGCAATCGTCGGGGCACTACCGCCTCGCTTGACAGCAGCAAGTCGCGACCAGCTTCACCCAGAAGACGAATTGCGAATTCCGGGATGACCCACGGATGCCACCTCCGCATGCCCTTCGCGAGCGCTCGCGTCACTTCTACCGATGTAGCCGGCGTGGGGCCCGCGATCGCGACAACCCCGCTCAACGAGGACGTAAGTACGTGCGCGATCGCTGCTGCTTCGTCGTGCAAACTCACCCATGGCCAATTCTGGTTTCCCGAGCCCAACCTCGCACCGAGGCCTATTGCCGTGAGCGCCATGAGCGGTGTGAACGCACCACCACGCCCTACGACGACGCCAGTCCGCAATTGCACGACTCGAGTGCCCGTGGGAGTGCGCTCCGCGGCCTGCTCCCACGCTTCGACGACGTCGCTGAGAAAGCCCGTTCCCTTCGGGGATGTCTCGTCGAGCTCTACCCCGGGTTGATCCCCGTAGAAGCCCACGGCGGATCCGCTCAGGAACACTGTAGGCGGGCTTGCGCTAGCGGCGATCGCGTCGACGATCGTGTTCGTTCCCGAGATACGCGAATTCAGAATTTGGCTCTTGTACCTTCGCGTCCATGGGATGCGCCCCGTCGTCGCGCCCGCCAAGTTGATGACGGCGTCCGCCCAGTCAATAGCTCGCGCGTCAATCGTGCCGTCAAGAGGCGCCCAGTTGTATTCGGCCTCGCTCGCGGGAGTACGGCGAACTAGCGCTCGAACCTCATGACCGGCGTCTTCGAGTTGACGTCGGACTTCGGTGCCGATGAATCCGGATGCTCCCGCGATGAGTACACGCAACGAAGAGTCCGATCGCGCCACCATCAGGCGAGGCTAGCTTCGAGCGTCACGGTGATTCCTGCGAGCGCTCGGGACACAGGGCATCCCGTCTTGGCCTCGTCGGCGAGCCGCTGAAAGACCTCCTCGGAGAGCCCAGGAACTTTCGCACTCACGAGCAAGTGACTTCCCGTGATGCCCGTACCTGGCTCGAATGTCACGGCCGCCGTCACGTGCAAGCTCTCGGGGGGTGTGCCGTTCTTAGCGAGTGCGCTCGAAAAGGCCATCGAGAAGCACGCGGAGTGAGCAGCAGCGATGAGTTCTTCGGGATTGGTCTTTCCCGCGACGCCCTCAGAGCGAGCGGCCCACGTTACATCAAATTCGGCGGCGCCCGAGGAGTCGAGCTTCGTCGTTCCGGCGCCGCTTGTTAGGTCGCCGGTCCACAGAGTTGTTGCTTCGCTAGTGACAGACATCGGAGTCGCCCTTTCGTCTGTTCCAGACTAAGCGCCCTAGGTCGTGACTTCGCGGTTTCGCCCTAAGATTCGAGCGCGAACGAGCAGAAGGTAGATCTGGCACCCGAGGCAATAGGCGAAGACCGAGTTGAGGAACGCCGCGATGAATGCCGCACTCGCTGTGATCACGAGCGCGAATGGTACGCCCACGAGGTGCAAGACGACTCCGATGAGCGTGATGACGAAGCCGACGCCTTGAGCGAAAGTTGGGGGAATGGCATCTTCTAGATCGGTCGGTGGAGCGAGTCGCGGCCGCACGAACTTGCGGAAAATCAATCCATAGGGGTGGCGCGTGATCCCCGCAAAGGCTCCCCACGCAAAAGTCGCGGTCAGAAGGGCGAAGAGGATGAACCCGGGCTCGCTCGCGCGCTCCCCGAGAGTGGCGCCGATGGGAGTTGACAGACCGAGCCCGACGACGACGAGTAGGAGCACGGCGGTAATTGCCGCGCCGAATCGAGGGCCACGCGGGTCGATGCCATTCATGTCGTCACCAATATCCTGATGATCTCGGCGTGAACCGCGTCGCGTCGCGGCGCTCCACCGATGCGGGCACGCACGATTCCCTTGCTATCGAGAATGAGCGTTGTGGGGGTTTGCAAGATGTGGAAGAGGCTCGCGAGGTCGGGCCGATGCGTGACATCCAGGTCGACGTGCGCAACGTTGCGGTGAGCGGACGCCACGTCGCTGAGCACAGCATGAGTGACCTTGCACGGGGCGCACACTTCGGTCGAAAACTGTAGAAGCGTCGCGCCCGAAGCAAACCGACTTACCCCGGGAACGTCGCTGACCTTGACGATCGTGTGCCCTCGAGTGTGCCTGACTTTGCCTTGACGGCTGCGCCAGACGAGGCCGATGACGGTCGCGACGGCGACGAGGCCGACGAGCGCGAGCGGTACGAGACTGGGGTTCATGATGTTGTCACGATAGGTGTGATTTGTGCTCGATTGTGCAGTGTTTCCCTCTGTTACGCGAGCCGGACGGCGTGTGTGGAGTTGAGACCGGCTCTCGGCTCGCTATCGTGAAAGCCGTGCCCCAGAAAATCGAATTCCGGTCAGACGTCACGGTAGAACTCGTTCGGTCGAGCGCCCACGATTCGGACGTGCTCTTTGCAGCTCGAGTGTCTACGCAGGGCGAACAGACCCTCGAGGCGGCGCACGACATTGACGTCGACACGAGCCGCAGTTTGGGACTCATCAACTACCTCATGCGCGACCGCCACGGGTCCCCCTTCGAGCACAACTCGATGACCTTTTACGTGCAAGCGCCCATCTTCGTGTTTCGCGAGTTCATGCGGCACCGCATCGCTTCTTACAACGAAGAGAGCGGCCGGTATCGCGAGCTCGGCCCCGTGTTCTATGTGCCCGGCGATGACCGCAAGCTCGTGCAGGTCGGAAAGCCCGGCGCCTACGACTTTCTCGCGGGAAGTCCCGAGCAAACGGCCCTAGCCGTCTCCGAGGCGAAGCGCGTCGCGACAGAGGCATACGAGTCGTATCAGCGGATGCTCGACGCGGGCATCGCCCGCGAGGTAGCGCGAATCGTATTGCCCGTGAGCATCTACTCATCGATGTACGTGACGATGAATTCGCGTTCGCTCATGAACTTTCTCTCGCTTCGCACAACGCGCGAGGGAAGCCACTTTCCCTCGTTCCCTCAGCGCGAGATCGAAATGGCTGCCGAGCAGATGGAGACGCTCTGGGCGGGCCTTATGCCGCTCACGTACGGCGCATTCAATGACAACGGTCGAGTTGCGCCGTAGCCCGGCTATCTCAGGTTCTGAGCGGGCACCGCGTGTGCGTGCGAGGGGCCGTGTGGCGAAAGCTGCACGACCCCTTCGCGTGTTCCGGGTACCCTTGATCCCGTGTCCACGCTCCCCAATCCCTTCGGCCAAGTGCTCGTCGCGCTCGTTACGCCTTTTCAATCCGACGGCGAAGTGAACTGGACCGACGTCGAAAAGCACATCGACGACGTCATCAACGCGGGCGCGGACGGCATCGTCGTAACGGGGACCACAGGGGAGACCTCTACGCTCACCGACCCAGAGAAGATCAAGCTCGTCGAGGTCGCGAAGGCCGTCGCTGGGGACCGCGCGAAGGTGATCACGGGCGGTGGGTCGAACGAAACCGCCCACGCGATTGAACTCGCGAAGAAGAGTGCGAAGGCCGGTGCCGACGGCAACATGATCGTCACGCCTTATTACAACAAGCCGACTCAGGCCGGTGTGCTGACACATTTCCGCATGATTGCGGATGCGACCGACCTCCCCGTGATTCTGTATGACATTCCTAGCCGCGCGGGTGTGCCTATCAAGTACGAGACGATTCTGCGGGCATCCAAGCACCCCAACATCATTGCGATCAAAGACGCAAAGGGTGACCTCGCCGAAGTGAGCCGCGTACTCAACCAGACGGATTTGTATTACTTCTGCGGCGACGACGCGCTTGTGCTCCCGAGCCTCGCGATCGGCGCGACCGGGCTCATCGGCGTGACGGCGAACATTGCCGCGACGCCCTATCGACACATGATCGACGCGGTCAACGCGGGTGACCTCATGGAAGCTACCAAGGCGCACAAGGCGCTCGAGCCACTCGTTCGCGCGACAATGACGCACGTGCCCGGCACGGTCGCGACTAAATACATTCTTCACGGCCTTGGCCGAATCTCGAGCCCGCGCGTGCGGCTCCCGCTCGTTGGGCCAGAAGAGTGGGAAGCCGCTCAGATCGAAGACGAGATTGATCTCGTTAGGGACATTCCGGGCGTTAGCTTCGACAACTTCCGGCCCGACCGCAATGCAGCCGCAGGCGGGGCACTTCCCCAAGTCGCGGGCACGACGCGCTAAGACTTTCACCGGGGGCTCGAGGCCCTACCTGCCAACGCAAGGAACAGATGCCAGTCTCCGTCTCTAACCCACCGAAACTTCGCTCGGGCACACTCCGGGTAACGCCCATCGGTGGACTCGGCGAAATCGGTCGCAACATGACGACTTTCGAAATCGACGGCAAGATTCTCATCGTCGATTGCGGAGTTCTCTTTCCCGAGGAACACCAGCCCGGTGTCGACCTCATCCTCCCCGACTTCAGTTCGATTCGGGATCGCCTCGACGACGTGCTCGCAATCGTCTTGACGCACGGCCACGAAGACCACATCGGTGCGGTCCCGTACTTGCTTAGGCTTCGCGCAGACATCCCGCTCATCGGGTCCACGCTGACGCTCGCACTCATCGAAGCGAAGCTTAAGGAGCATCGGATCCAGCCATACACTCTCACGGTCAAGGAGGGTCAGCTCGAGAAGCTCGGCCCCTTCGGACTTGAGTTTGTCGCGGTCAACCATTCGATTCCGGATGCTCTCGCCGTCGCCATCACGACCGTCGCGGGTGTCGTGCTCCACACGGGCGACTTCAAGATGGACCAACTCCCGCTCGACGACCGCATCACGGATCTTCGCGCCTTCGCGCGCCTCGGCGAGAAGGGTGTCGACCTCTTTCTCCCCGACTCGACGAACGCCGACGTTCCGGGTTTCACCCCGAGCGAGCGCGATATCGGTCCCGTGCTCGAGTCCGTAATCGCGAAAGCCCCCCGCCGAGTCATCGTCGCGAGCTTTTCGAGCCACGTGCATCGAGTACAACAAGTTCTCGACGCCGCGGTAGCGAACAATCGCAAGGTAGTGCTCATGGGGCGCTCGATGGTTCGCAACATGGGTATCGCGGCCGAACTCGGGTATCTCAAGGTTCCCGACGGCGTACTTCTCGACGCCAAGAAGGCCGTCGACATGCCCGACAACCAGCTCGTATATATGTCGACGGGAAGCCAGGGCGAGCCCATGGCGGTTCTCGCGCGCATGGCCAATCTCGAGCACCAGATTGAAGTGGGCAAGGGTGACACGGTCATCCTCGCGTCCTCTCTCATTCCCGGCAATGAGAACGCCGTGTACCGAGTCATAAACGGACTAACGAAACTCGGCGCGAATGTCGTGCACAAGGCGAATGCGAAGGTGCACGTTTCCGGCCACGCCGCTGCCGGTGAATTGCTCTATTGCTACAACATCTTGCGACCCAAGAACGTTTTGCCCGTTCATGGCGAGTACCGCCACTTAGTCGCGAATGCCAAGCTCGCCACGCTCTCGGGAGTTCCCGAAGAAAACACAATCATCGCCGAAGACGGCACCGTGATCGACCTGAAGGACGGCGTGGCACGAGTCGTCGGGCAACTCGATCTCGGATACGTCTACGTCGATGGCTCTAGCGTCGGCGAGATAACGGATGCCGACCTCAAGGATCGCCGCATTCTCGCTGAAGAGGGATTCATCTCGATCTTCGTCGCCGTCGACCCGCAGACGGGCAAAGTCATTGTGGGCCCCGAGATCCAGGCTCGCGGTTTCGCGGAAGACGAGAACGTCTTTGACGACGTCTTGCCGCAAATCATCAAGGCGCTCACTGACGCCGCGGAGAACGGAAC
>JANOOQ010000348.1:0-1983 GCA_031421515.1 Leifsonia sp. | reverse complement strand
ATTTCGCTTTTTAGCGCGAGCAGCGAACTCAGCTATCGACTCTCGCTCTGGCAACACGTCATCGACTTAAGCGCGATTCATCCCCTCGAGGGGTGGGGGTGGATCGGACTCTGGCAATCTGACGTGTCGCCCTTCTCTACCTTCGCGACGCACGCGGGGCAGCAGCCGACCTCTGCGCTGAGCGCGTATCTTGATGTGTGGCTGCAGCTGGGCCTCATCGGCTTGCTGGTATTTGTGGTTCTCCTCTTGTTGACATTCACGCGATCGTGGCTTCTTGCGGGTCAACGCAGAAGCATCGTTTTCGCATGGCCCGCGCTGGCACTCGTGGCGCTCATCGCAACGTCGCTAGCGGAAAGCTCGATGCTCATTGAGTACGGATGGCTGACCTTCGTGGTGTGCTCAGTGAAAGCGGCCCGCGAGCTGAGCTGGCGGCGGGCTTTCGCTAGCACCCACGACCAATAGGGAACCACCTTCGACTTCTTGCCCGCGGGAGTGAAACCCGGCGCCCACCGGCGGCATGCAGTGAGTCGTTTAGGATTGTCGAAGCGCATGCCACCCATCGCAGAATCTTGGAGATCCCATGTCAACGAACGCAGATGTGCACGCCACGGCGGACGTCTCGCCGAGCGCCCGTTTGGGAAGTGGAGTCAGGGTTTGGCATTATGCGCAGGTCCGCGAGGACGCGGTCGTGGGGTCCAATAGCATCATCGGGCGTGGCGCATACATCGGCACGGGCGTCGAACTCGGGGAGAATTGCAAAGTGCAAAATTACGCGCTCGTGTATGAACCTGCACGACTGGCGAGGGGCGTCTTCGTCGGACCTGCAGTCGTATTCACGAATGACGAGTTTCCCCGGGCGATCAATCCCAACGGCTCGCAGAAGTCCCCACTCGATTGGAAACCGCAGGGCGTCACAGTTCTTGAAGGGGCGTCGATTGGCGCGCAGAGTGTGTGCATCGCCCCAGTCACGATCGGACGATGGGCCCTCGTCGGGGCCGGGTCGGTCGTGTCAAAGGATGTCCCCGATTTCGCGCTAGTCGTAGGAAATCCCGCGCGCCGGGTTGGATGGGTCGGGCACGAGGGAATCCCGCTTGTGAAGCAAGACGATGACGTCTGGGTATGCGAGAGCAGCGGGCGTCACTATCAGCAGTCCCCCGCCGGAGAGCTCACGGAAATGGTCAACGGATGATACCGGCAGCTAAAACGCAGATCGGTGAAGAGGAGCGAGCAGCGGTCGACCGCGTGCTCCGATCCGGGATGCTAGCGATGGGCCCCGAAGTCGCGGCGTTCGAGTCCGAGTTCTCCGCGATTGTCGATGGTCGGCACTGCATCGCCGTGAACTCGGGGACATCCGCACTCCACCTCTCTCTTCTCGCGGCCGGAATCGGTCCGGGGGACGAGGTAATCGTGCCCTCGTTCAGCTTCGCTGCCACCGCCAACTCCGTGGCCCTGACCGGTGCGACAGTGGTCTTCGTCGACATTGAGCCCGACTACTTCGCGATCGACCCCGCAGCGGTCGAGGCGGCAATCACCCAACGGACGCGCGCGATCATGCCGGTGCACCTCTACGGGCATCCGGCCGCCTTGGTGAGCCTCACGACGATCGCAGAGAAGCACGACCTTCTCCTGTTCGAGGATGCCGCCCAGGCGCACATGGCTTCCGTCGACGGCGTACCCGTCGGCGCGTGGGGAATCGCGGGCTCGTTCTCGTTCTATCCGACGAAGAACATGACCTCCGGAGAGGGTGGCCTCGTGAGCACGGCCGACGACTCGGTCGCCCGGACGATGAAGCTCCTGCGCAATCAGGGCATGGAGAAGCGCTACGCGAATGAGATCGTCGGATTTAACGCCCGGATGACCGACATCCACGCAGCCATCGGCCGCGTGCAGCTCACTAGGGTGGCAGGTTGGACCGCGCAGCGCCAGGCCAATGCGGCCTTCCTCAGCGATAACCTCCGGGGTGTCGTCACTCCGCCGACAGCT
>JANOOQ010000347.1:0-3963 GCA_031421515.1 Leifsonia sp. | reverse complement strand
GCACCGTCGCGAGTTGCTCGGGCAGCGCCTGCAGTTCGAGCGCGAGCGAGGCGATCTCCGCCGTCGTGAGGGTACCGCGCACCGCAGCGAGGTGCAGCCCGAAGAGGTAGAAGGCCGCGACCTGCGCGACGAACGCCTTGGTCGAGGCCACAGCGACCTCCGGCCCCGCGTGCGTGTAGATGACGGCATCCGATTCCCGAGGGATCGTCGCCCCCTGCGTGTTGCAGATCGAGAGGGTGCGCGCGCCGACCTCGACCGCGTACTTCACCGCCATGAGGGTGTCCATGGTCTCGCCGGACTGGCTCACCGACACGACGAGCGTGCGCTCGGTGATGATCGGATCGCGATAGCGGAACTCGTGCGACAACTCGACGTCGACCGGGATGCGGGCCCACTTCTCGATCGCGTACTTCGCGAGCATGCCCGAGTACGCGGCAGTGCCGCAGCCGAGAATCACGATGCGATCGATGTCGGCGAGCGGCAGGGAATCGAGTTCCTCGAGTCGCACGGCGCCGTCGACGATCCGCCCGAGCAGGGTGTTCGCGATCGCGTCCGGCTCCTCACTGATCTCCTTCGCCATGAAGCTCGACCAACCGCCCTTTTCGGAGGCCGAAGCATCCCACGCGATCTCGAACTCTTCTGTCTCGACGGGGTTGCCCTCGAAGTCGGTGACTTCGACCGAGTCCGTGCGAATCGTGACGATTTGGTCTTGACCGATCGCGACGGCGCGGCGAGTGAACTCGACGAATGCAGCGACGTCCGAGCCGAGGAAGTTCTCACCATCACCAAGCCCGATCACGAGCGGAGAGTTGCGGCGAGCGCCTACAACAACGCCGGGCTGGTCTTCGTGCAAAACAAGCAGAGTGAATGCACCATCGAGTCGAGCGACAACCGCTCGCATCGCGTCGGTGAGGCTTCCGGTCTTGTCGTACTCGCGGCCGACGAGAAGTGCGGCGACTTCGGTGTCGGTCTCGCTCGAGAACGTCGCGCCCTCGGCGAGCAGTTCGTTCTTGAGCTCGGAGAAGTTCTCGATGATGCCGTTGTGGATGAGCGCGAGCTTTCCGTCAGCGCTCAGGTGCGGGTGCGCGTTTCGGTCGGTCGGGCCACCGTGAGTCGCCCAGCGCGTGTGACCAATTCCCGTCGCACCATTGTTAAGCGGGCGGTCTTCCAGATCGTCCACGAGCACTTGGAGCTTGCCGGCGCGCTTGCGCGTTCCAATGTGACCCTCGTCGTCGATGATCGCGACCCCCGCGGAGTCGTACCCCCGATATTCGAGTCGCTTGAGTCCTCCCAAGAGAACTTCAATGCTCTTGCTGTCACCGACGTAGCCCACGATTCCACACATGCACTCGATTTTAGTTCCACAACCCTGTGCGCTAGCACCGCACTAGGATTTAGCCGATGTCTGACCCTCACGCTCCCCACGGCAACGATTCGCCGTTCATTGAGCTTGACCGAAGTGACTGGGCGACTCTTGCTCCCCGAATGGCAGCGCCACTGAGCGAATCCGAGGTCACGGAGCTCCGCGGACTCGGTGACGCGCTCAACCTCGTCGAGGTAGAAGAGGTCTACCTTCCCCTCAGCCGCCTTCTCAGTTTGTATGTCGCGGGCGCGCAACAACTGCACGAAGTCACGAGCACTTTTCTCGGCGCTCGCACCGGGCGTACTCCCTTCGTCATCGGAATAGCGGGTTCCGTCGCAGTCGGCAAGTCGACCGTGTCGAGGCTTCTGCGCGAACTCCTCACGCGCTGGGAGGGCACGCCGAAAGTTGAGCTCGTTACGACCGATGGATTCCTGTTTCCGAACGCCGAGCTCGAGCGCCGTGGCATCCTCGACCGCAAAGGCTTTCCCGAGTCGTACGATCGCCGAGCCCTCCTACGCTTCGTGAGCAAAATCAAGAGCGGTGCGCTCGAAGTTCACGCTCCGTTCTATTCACACCTCGCCTACGACATCGTTCCGGGTTCCGAAATAACAGTGCACGCGCCAGACGTGCTCATCGTCGAAGGGCTCAACGTCTTGCAACCGCCGGCCCCGGGTCGTCGACTTGCCGTGAGCGACCTCTTCGACTTCACGATTTATGTGGATGCTCGCACGAGCGACATTGCGCGGTGGTACGAAGAGCGATTCCTCAGTCTTCAGCGCGGATCCTTCGCCGACCCGCTCTCGTATTTCCACCGCTACGCGAGCCTCTCCGAAGGCGAAGCACGATCGCGCGCACGCGAGCTGTGGACGAGCATCAACGAGCCGAACCTCGTGCACAACATCCTGCCGACACGGCCGCGCGCATCACTCGTATTGCGTAAGGATTCGAATCACGCCGTCTCGAGTGTGCTGCTTCGCAAGACGTAGGTGTTTAGAGGTTCTCTGACGCGGGAGAGCCCCGCCCCGCCCCGCCATCCGCCCGACTAACCCAGCTCCCACGCCGCGCAACCTGCACTCTGATCCCCGCCCACTCGCCGCGAAGCGTGCGCCCACTAACTACGTGCCACCAACCAAGTGCCAGGCGCCGCTAACTACGTGCCACCAATTCCTTCGCGGGCATCGGGACTCGGCTAGCGCTGCCCATCTTCGGTGGCGGCACGAGCCAGTACTGCGCATGATCGCGCTCGATCTCCCACCCGTTGTTGTGCACGAGTAGGTGGTGATGTCGGCAGAGCAAGATGCCGTTCTCGAGGTTGGTGTGACCGGAGTCGCGCTGCCAGTGGACGATGTGGTGTGCTTCGGTGAAGTTCGGTGGACGCTCACAGTTCGGGAAGCGGCATCCGCCGTCGCGGGCGGCGAGGCCGATGCGTTGGCGTGGGGTGAAGAGGCGTTGGTCGCGGCCGACGTTGATCACTTGTCCGTCGGTATCGAAGAGGATGGGTACGACGCCTGCCTCGCACGCGTGTCGGGTTGCGGTGGCGATGGATACTGCATCTGGTTGTCCTTCGAAGCGAGCGGCACCTGCGCCGCGCTTGAGGTCGCGGGATGTCACGTGCAGCCGAACCGCGACGCGTTTCGCGCCGAGCACCGCACCCGTGTCGGCGAGGGTGGCGAGACGCACAAGGTCGACGAGAGCGTCGACCGAAACTTGGGGGATCGTGCGGGAGTCGTCGGCAAGCGTCGGGGATTGAGTTTCGTCGACAAACCGTGGCCCACCACGTCGGGGGGATGTCACGGCGTCGACGGCACCGACGATGATGGCCGCCGATTCTGGGTCGAGGAGGCCCGCGATTCGAGTCATTCCGTCGGCGAGGGCAGTGAGGGTGAGGTAGCGGCGATCGCGGCGTTGTTCTTCGCGTTCGGCGATGCCGGCCTCGTCGAGTACGTCTCGAGCGCGCCGAGCTAGGGCTGCAAGGCGCTCGAGCGAGATGTTGGTCGCCGCAGTCACGAGCTCGCGCGCAACGCGAGCAAGTACTTCTGCTGTGACGCCCTCCGTCGGGACCCCCAGCCCGTACCGGATCGCTTCGGCTGCACTGAGCGAGAGTCTGCCTGCCGCGATGGCCTGCGCGACCGACGCGAGCCACGGTGTCGAGGGTTCGAGCGCTCCTCGCGATGGGCCATCGTGCTCAACCACGAGGGTTCCGACGCGCACAAGCGACCGGGCATCCGCACCACTCAAACCCGTCACGTGCTGCACGAGCGCTTCGGGCGTGCGCGCGCCTCGGCTTTGAGCGAGCCCCTCATACCCGAGCTCTCGACGCGAGCGGTGCGCGATTTCGGCGGCTACGATCGCCGCGGATGCATCGAGAACGCGTCTGTGTTGGGCGAGCCTGCGCTGGGTGCCGATGAGCTCGTCGTCGCTCAAAACGAGTGCGTCAGTGGGTGTGAGCACGACCAAATCGGGCACCGGCGGTGCGAGGAGGTCGAGTGAGGGCATGCATCCATTATCGCATCAGTTTCGAAGATATGTTCGAATCGTGCACAATCTGTGGATAAGTCACCGGAAGGCGAAAAGCGTCACCCTGTGGAGGAGAAGCGCGG
>JANOOQ010000346.1:0-5714 GCA_031421515.1 Leifsonia sp. | reverse complement strand
CACCACCAGGCCTACGTGACGGGCGCAAATGCTGCCCTCGCCGCTCTCGCTGAGGCTCGCGATAAGGGTGAGTTTGGCGCGGTCAACAAGCTGGAGAAGGACCTCGCGTTCAACCTCGGTGGTCACGTCAACCACTCAATCTTCTGGACCAACATGTCGCCAGATGGCGGCGACAAGCCCACGGGCGATCTAGCTTTGGCAATCGACGATCACTTTGGTTCGTTCGACAAGTTCACTGCTCACTTCACCGCCGCTGCGATGGGCGTTCAGGGTTCCGGTTGGGCAGCTCTCACGTGGGACTCGATCGGCCAGAATCTCCTCATCAACCAGTTCTTTGACCAGCAAAGCAACTTCGCGGCAGGCACGGTGCCGCTATTGCTCCTCGACGTCTGGGAGCACGCGTACTACTTGGACTACAAGAACGTGCGCGCGGACTACGTAAAGGCCTTCTGGAACATCGCCAACTGGTCGAACGTGCAGGAGCGTTTCACCGCCGCGCGCGAGAAGACCTCCGGGCTGCTGGTACTGTCATAGCGGCTTCTGCCACTTTTCTTTCCCCCACCACAAGCGAGTACCGCGTCTGATGGCGCATGAGCAAAACGGAGTTACAGTGAGCGTCAAGGTAGGCATAAACGGGTTCGGCCGCATTGGTCGTAACTTCTTCCGCGCGGCACTCGCGAAAGGAAGCGACATCGAGATCGTTGCGGTCAACGACCTCACCGACAACAAGTCGCTCGCGCACTTGCTCAAGTACGACACAATCAACGGTCGCCTTGATGCCACCGTGACGTTCGACGGCGAGCAGATCGTCGTCAACGGCAAGGCTATTCGGGTCTTCGAAGAGCGTGACCCCGCAAACCTCCCCTGGGGTGACTTGGGTGTCGACATCGTCATTGAGTCCACCGGTCGATTCACGAAGAGTGAAGACGCCGCCAAGCACATTGCCGCCGGAGCGAAGAAGGTCATCGTCTCGGCTCCCGCTACGGGATCGGATGTTGCGACCCTCGTTCTCGGTGTCAACGAAGGTACATACGACCCCGCCGTGCACAACATCATCTCGAACGCATCGTGCACGACCAACTGCCTTGCACCGCTTGCGAAGGTATTCATGGAGGCGTTCGGCATCGAGCGTGGTCTCATGACGACCGTCCACGCATACACCGCGGACCAGAACCTTCAAGACGGGCCGCACAGCGACTTGCGCCGCGCCCGCGCCGCAGCGGAGAACATCATTCCGACGTCGACAGGTGCCGCGAAGGCGCTTGGCCTCGTCATTCCCGAGCTCGTCGGCAAGCTCGACGGTTACGCGCTTCGCGTTCCCGTCGTCACTGGCTCGATCACCGATCTCACGGTAACGGCTTCTCGTGCAGTCACTGTCGAAGAGGTCAACGCCGCATACAAGGCCGCGGCGGATGGCCCACTCAAGGGCATCCTCAAGTACACGGAAGACGAAATCGTGTCGAGCGACATCGTGGGCGACCCCCACTCGTCGATCTTCGACGCAGGCCTTACGAAGGTAATCGGAGACCAAGTTAAGGTCGCGTCGTGGTACGACAACGAGTGGGGATACTCCAACCGCCTCGTGGACCTGACCGAGTACGTCGCCGCGCGCCTCTAACTGATCCTAGAAACATGACACTTCGAACCCTTGAGTCGCTCGGCGACCTGAAGGGCAAGCGAGTTGTGGTTCGTTGCGACCTCAACGTGCCCCTCAAGGGCAGTCAGATCACTGACGACGGCCGGATTCGCGCCTCGATGCCCACCTTGAATGCGCTGATCAACGCGGGCGCTCGAGTCGTGATTCTGTCGCACTTGGGGCGACCCGACGGCGAACCCGACCTGAAATACAGCCTCGAGCCCGTCGCGCAGCGATTGTGCGAGTTACTGGGCAAGCCCGTTGTGTTTGCGCACGACACGGTCGGTTCATCGGCCCAGGATGCCGTCGACAACCTTGCAGACGGTGACGTAGCTCTGCTCGAGAACCTCAGGTTCAACGCCGCGGAGACGTCGAAAGACAAGAGTGACCGCGAGCACTTCGCTCGAAAGATCGCGCGATTTGGCGACGCTTTCGTGTCAGACGGGTTCGGAGTCGTTCATCGCAAGCAAGCGAGTGTTTTCGAACTCGCCCTCGAACTTCCCAGCGCCGCTGGCCTCTTGATTCAACAAGAGCTCGGCGTACTCGAACGCCTGACCGTTCATCCCGATCTTCCCTACACGGTTGTGTTGGGCGGCTCGAAAGTCTCGGACAAGCTCGACGTCATTGGCGCTCTTCTCCCCAAGGTCAGCACGCTCCTCGTGGGTGGCGGAATGCTCTTCACCTTCCTCGTCGCGCAAGGACACAAGGTCGCCGCGAGCCTGCTCGAGATCGACCAGGTCGAGACCGTCAAGGGCTATCTCAAACAAGCCGAGAAGCTCGGCGTCGAGATCGTGCTTCCGACGGATGTCGTTGTCGCGTCGACCTTTTCAGCGGATGCCGAGCACGTGGTAGCTCGCGCGGAGGGAATCGAGGACACCCCGTTCGGCGAGACAGGTTTGGGGCTCGATATCGGGCCAGAGACGTCCGCTCGTTTCGCGGACGTGATCCGCAACTCGAAGACGGTCTTCTGGAACGGCCCCATGGGCGTATTCGAGTTGACACCATTCGCGGCGGGAACGAAAGCCGTCGCATCCGCTCTCGCAGAATTCGATGGATTCGGTGTAGTCGGCGGCGGCGACTCGGCAGCAGCCGTGCGAGCGCTCGGTTTCAAGGACGACGAGTTCGGCCATATTTCGACGGGTGGCGGTGCGAGCCTCGAGTTTCTTGAGGGAAAGCACTTGCCTGGACTGGAGGTCCTCGGTTGGCAAAGGCAGTAGCACGTGTGCCCCTTATTGCGGGCAACTGGAAGATGAATCTCGACCACTTGCAGTCGATCGCGTTCACTCAGAAGCTGGCGTGGACGCTCAAGGATGCTCGGCACGACTTCGGGGCGGGCGGCGCGGAGGTCGCGATCTTCCCGCCGTTCACGGATCTTCGTTCCGTGCAGACGCTTATTTCTGCCGACAAGCTCGACCTCGTTTTCGGCGGTCAAGACGTCTCAGAGCACGTGTCAGGCGCGTACACGGGTGAAATCTCGGGTGGCTTCCTCAAGGCGCTTGATTGCACATATGTGCTCGTTGGGCACTCGGAGCGTCGCACGATGCACGCCGAGTCCGACGAGCAATTGGCGCGCAAGGTTGCCGCAGCGATCGCGAACGGGCTCGTGCCTGTGTTGTGCGTCGGTGAGACCGCCGAGGATCTCGAGAAGCACGGCCCGAGCGCCGTGCCGGTCGCCCAGTTGCGGGCGGGTCTCGCGCTCGTTTCGGGTGCGCCCGACATTGTGATCGCGTACGAGCCCGTGTGGGCGATTGGCTCGGGACTCGCGGCGACGCCCGAGCAAGCCGAACAGGTCGCTGGTGCACTCCGAGACACGCTCGCTGAAGTTTTGGGTGACGACGTCGCAGCGGCGACACGAATCCTGTACGGCGGTTCGGTCAAGTCGAGCAACATCGCGTCGCTTATGCGCGAGCCCAACATCGACGGTGCGCTCGTTGGTGGGGCTAGCCTCGACGTTGCGGAGTTCGCAAGTATTGCGCGATTCCAGAAGCACGTCGGAACGTAACGCCTTAGCCCCTGACATATACTTGACGCTGGCCTGAAGGCCAGTTCGAAAGGCTCTCCGTGCAAATTCTTCAAGTAGTGCTGCAGGTTCTCCTCGGAATCACGAGTCTCCTGCTCACTCTGCTCATCCTCCTTCACCGCGGCCGTGGCGGCGGTCTCTCCGACATGTTCGGTGGTGGTGTTACGTCGAACCTGGGTGCGTCTGGAGTTGCCGAGCGAAACCTCAACCGCATCACGGTCATCCTCGCGCTCGTCTGGATCACGTGCATCGTCGTGCTCGGGTTGATCATTAAGTTCGACGGCGCTTAAGCGCGACTGCGTACCAAGCAAAGGGACATCATGGCATCAGGCGGTAGCGCAATTCGTGGATCGCGAGTGGGCTCTGGCCCCATGGGCGAGCAAGACCGCGGCTTCCATGCAGACCGAATCCAGGTCTCCTATTGGGACGAGCTCGGCAACGAGACCATTCGCAACTTTGCGGCGAATCTTCCCGAAGAGGAGATTCCCGAGACGATCGATTCGCCATCGACGGGACTTCCTGCCGGCCGGGACAAAGACAACCCGCCCTCGGTCGCGAAGCTCGAGCCTTACAAGACGCACCTCGCGTACGTCAAGGAACGTCGCACTGAAGACGAAGCAGCGACTCTTCTCGAAGAGGCGCTCGTTCAGTTGCGCACTCGCCGAGGCACCGCAAGCTAGTTAGAATCGTCAGCTCCGGTCCAGAATTGACCGGGATCGATGAGGCTTTCGGGCACTTCTGCCGCGGCCTCCGCGTCGACGAAGAAGAGTGTCGTTCGGCGTCCCTCGACTCCAGCCGCTGGCACCTCGTTTTTGCTCGCGCCCGCAAGAGTGAGTCCTAGCGCTGCGGCTTTGTCCGCGCCAGCCACGACTAGCCACACGCGCGCGGATGAGTTGATCGCGGGCAACGTGAGACTCAAACGCTCGGGCGGTGGTTTGGGGGAGCCCGTCACCGCGACGACGGTAAGTTGCGATTCACGGATGCCCGTGCGCTCGGGAAAGAGTGACGCGACGTGACCGTCCGGCCCCATGCCGAGAAACGTGATGTCGAAGTGTGGTTGCGCTTCGTCTCGTTGGCCGTGCGCGCGGAGTTCTTGCGCGTAGGCGTTTGCCGCGGCATCCAGTTGCAGTCCCGCATCGGAAGCGGCAAACGGATGCACTCGCGAAGGATCGAGCTGAACGTGGTCGAGGAGAGCAGCTCGAGCCTGTGTCTCGTTGCGTTCAGGGTCACCGGATGGCAGCCACCGTTCGTCGCCCCACCAGACGTTGACGCGCGACCAGTCGACGTTGTCACGTTTGCGGGAGGACTCGACGGCGGCGAGCACCGCGATTCCCATTGATCCGCCCGTGAGCACGACGGAAACTTCGCCAAACTCCTCGATAAGTGCAATCGCGCGCTTGATAAAGCGAGACGCTACAGCTTTAGCAAGTGCACTCTTGTCTGGGTGCACAATCACGCGACGTTCTTGGCTCATGGAGAATCATCGGCAAGAACCGCCGGCTTTCCCAACTTCGACACACCGTCTTTGATGACATCGCCGAAGAGGTCGTCAGGGTCTAGGCGCCGCAATTCCTCGGCGAGGCAATCGCGCAAGCTGCGCCTGGGGAGCGAAATGTCGTGTGTCGGCTGACCGGGCTGCACGAGCGTTGCGACGTTCGCCATCGTTCGCTCGAGCTCGATCGTGCCGCTGGCGCGGTGGAGTCGGACTCCCTGGATTCCACTCGAACCGTGCGACTTGCTCGAGACTTCGAGTGTGACTTTCACGTGAAGCTGCAATTGAAGCCACGCGGCGAGAAGCACTGTCGATGGGGAGTCAGCCGCGCCGTGAACTTCGACGGCCGTGACGGATTCGTACGGCGGCTGATCGAGTACCGCGGCGAGCTGGGCGCGCCACAAGGTGAGTCGAGTCCACGAGAAGTCGGTGTCACCCGGCCGGTAGGTATCGATGATCGTGTCGAGGGCTCCCAATGGGTCGGAACCGCTCGCGGCATCCGTAATGCGACGCTGAGCTATGCGACCTATAGCGGACTCGGAGACGGCTGGCGGTGCGAAACCCGG
>JANOOQ010000345.1:0-2508 GCA_031421515.1 Leifsonia sp. | reverse complement strand
CGCTTCGCGCGCTCGCTCAAGCGCAACGCGAAGTCGCGGTCGCGCTCGCGGCACCCGTCGCGACGGCGCGAATGGTCATGGCTCTTCCCGTCGTCGGAATCCTGTTCGGGATGGCGCTCGGCTTCGACACCGTGCGCACTCTTTTCGCGACGGCGCCAGGTTGGGCATGTCTCGCCGGTGGAGGTGCGCTCATGATGATCGCCGCGCGGTGGAACCATCGCCTCGTGGCGAAAGCTCAACCGAGGCACGCAACTCCCGGCTTGGAGTGCGAGCTCATGGCGATCGCCGTGAGCGGCGGCGGCTCGCTCGCGCGCGCGAGCTCGATGCTCTCGGCCGCAATCGACCGCTTCGGACTCGAGCGAGACATCGACCGAGTCGACAGCATTCTCGACTTGTCTCGCCGCGCGGGTGTTCCCGCGGCGGAACTGTTGCGCAGCGAAGCAGAAGAGCTGCGACGCGAAGCCGCCGCTCAAGCGCAAGAACGGGCAGCAGCGCTTTCGGTCACGCTCATGCTCCCGCTCGGCTTGTGCGTGCTTCCGGCGTTCATGGTGCTCGGCGTCCTACCGCTGCTCATCGCGGTCATGTCGTCAACAGTCGACAGCTTGTGACCTAGTGCACGAATCGCGCTCTAGCGGATGCCCGCCCGCTCCCACCGACAAGACTCAAGTGGCTCGGGCCAAGAGAGGATCGCATGAAGAAGCACAATTGGCTCAGGGGGGATCGCGGAGCCGCGACCGCGGAGTACGCCATCGCAACGATGGCGGCCGTAGGGTTCGCAGGTCTGCTCGTTCTCATCCTTCGATCAGACGAAGTGCGGGGCATGCTCACGGATCTCGTGCGAAGTGCGCTGTCGATCCCGGGCTAGAGCGAACGACCGTGGCAGCGTGACCGCGGAGTTTGCGATCGCCTTGCCGTCGGTCGTGCTTGTGCTCGCGGCGTGCCTTTCGGGAGTGCAGATCGCGGGGCAACAATTGCGCCTGCAGGATGCTGCGGCGGCAGCCGCTCGCGCGGTCGCGCGCGGCGACACGACCGCGATTGCGTCACGCCTCGTGCCTGGCGCTTCCTCAACTCGGTCGACGCGCGGGGACCTCGAGTGCGTCACGGTGAGCACGCGGACCACATCTGCCATCGGGGGCATCCTCGCACTCTCGCTCCAGGCGACGAGTTGCGCACTGGGGGGCGGTCGATGACGTCTGACCGAGGAGCCGGCTCGATTCTCACTATCGCGCTCATCGCGAGCGTCACGGCGCTCACGACTCTCGCGCTACCTCTCTATAGTGCGCTTGCGACACGGCAAGCTGTCGCCGCGGCAGCGGATGCAGCAGCGCTCGCCGCGGCAGACGTCGCCGTCGGAATCGTCCCGGGGTTTCCATGCGAACAAGCCGCTCTCGTCGCGTCCGCGAACGGTGCAGTTTTGCGCTCGTGTGAGCTCGACGGACTCGTCGCGACCGTGACGGTTGAGCGTGCTTTGCTCGGGATTCCCGCTCGCGCATCCGCAACAGCAGGGCCGCCGTGGGGTGAGTCGGATTAGGTGAGAGCGTAGGGGGAGTGTGTATGGTGTCGCTGACAGCGGCGCGAATTGCCCTGCGCCCACATTCAAGGAGCATCGTGTCTACCAAGCTCGTAATCGTCGAGTCGCCCACTAAGGCCAAGACGATTGCCCAATACCTGGGCGAGGGGTACGACGTCATGTCGTCTGTTGGACACATTCGCGATCTCATTGAGCCCAAAAACCTCCCGCCCGAGCTCAAGAAGGGCACGCTCGGCAAGTTCTCGGTCGACGTCGAGGGCGGCTTCGTTCCGTACTATGTCGTCTCCGACGCCAAGAAGAAGACAGTCGCGGATCTTAAGCGGGCACTCAAGGGCGCCGACGAACTCTTCCTCGCGACGGATGAGGACCGCGAGGGTGAGGCAATCGCGTGGCACCTGCTCCAAGAGCTCAAGCCCAAGGTTCCCGTGAAGCGCATGGTGTTCCACGAGATCACCAAGGACGCCATCCAGTACGCCATCGCCAACCCGCGCGAGCTCGACACCGCGCTCGTCGACGCACAGGAGACCCGCCGCATCCTGGACCGCCTGTTCGGCTACGAGATCTCGCCCGTGCTCTGGCGCAAGGTCGGGCCGGGGCTCTCCGCCGGACGCGTGCAATCCGCTGCGACTCGTCTCGTCGTCGATCGTGAGCGTGAGCGCATGGCATTTCGCACCGCGAGCTATTGGGACCTCATCGCCGGGCTCACACCGAACTCGCCCGCCGAGCGTTTCGAGTCACGACTCGTACGGGTCGACGGTAAGCGCATCGCGGCGGGTCGAGACTTCGACGACCGCGCCAACCTCAAGGGTGATGCGGTTGCACTTGACGAGGCGGCAGCGACAGCGCTTGCAGATGCTTTGCGCGAACCTGGCGTCGCCATCACTGTCGCTAACGTCGAGGCCAAGCCGTACACGCGTAGGCCCGCCGCTCCCTTTACGACGTCGACCCTGCAACAAGAGGCGGGTCGCAAGCTTCGG
>JANOOQ010000344.1:0-3614 GCA_031421515.1 Leifsonia sp. | reverse complement strand
CAGCGCCATGAGCCCCGGCATCTCGTGCTCTGCGAGACGGATCTGGTGACGACCGGCTTCGGCGAGCGACAGATCAGCGACCTTGAACTGGAGGGCGGTTGCAATAGTCATTCCCCAATTGTCTCAGGTCTCGAGCGGCTCCATCGTTACGACGGGGAAGGGGACATCCGGCGAATCAATCCAGTCGCACACTCGAGTAACAACATCGAGTGTGTCGCGCCACCCGTGCACGGCGACCGACGGCACGCCCAGCTCGAACACCGGTCGGTCGTTACCGTGCTCGTCCAAGCGATCACCCACGAAGAGAAGGTTATCGACACCGATCGCGAGAGTGTCGAGGAACCGGCGAATACCGAACGCCTTATCGATGCCTTTGCGCGTCACGTCGATCGATGTCGAGCCTCCGCCGCGAACTTCGAGATCGGGCAAGCGCTCACTCGCGTATGCACCCAAGGCTCGCTTCTTCGCTCCGTCGGGATCCCACGCCATCTTGGCCTCGACGGGAGCTTGTTGCCCGAGGGCCGAGAACGTGATCTGACTTCCGCGATCCTCAATGATGTCGCCCCAAGCGCCCGGATGCCACAACCCAAGCTCGCGCGCGCCGGCCTCGAGCGTGCTGATGGTTCGCGCCTTCTCGTCATCAGTGAGGTCCTCGGCGTATTGCATGACCCACTTTCCGCCTTGCCACAAGTAGTAGCGCGTGCCACACGTCGGCATGAGGTGAAGCCTCGACATTGCTTCTTCGCTCGCGGAAAAGGTGCTGAGCGCTTGAGCTTCGAACTGCTCGAACCGACCACCCGAAATGATGCACACACTCGTGCGCTCGAGAAGCCGCGCAAGAGCCGCGCTCATCGCGGGGTCCATCGCGGACTTCGAGGCCGCGAGCGTGTCGTCGAGATCGAATGCGACGGCGGTCAGGTCGGCCGGGGCGCTAAAACTCATGCCCCCAAAACTACATGCCGAACGACCTGCCACCCTTGCGGCGCCGAGAGGCGCTCGGCGTGGCGCTCGCACAGATCGTAACTGTGCGGCTCGGCCGAGCGACTGAGTGGGCCAAGTACAGCCATCGAGTCAGCGTAAACGTAAGTGAGAGTGGCAATGGCCGTCTCATTACAAGCGACTTTGCTGCACGGGCGACCATTCATTTCGGGGCAATCCTACGACCGCTCCGTGCGCCGTCGGGCGAGCCTCGCCGGTAGAATCATCGAGTGGCAAAGCTGGTGAAACGTGAAGTCGTGTCAGTGCGGCGAGGCTGGCGTGATCGACACGGCCGAGGCATCCGCGCCGCTGTAACTGGCCCTCACTTGCCGCTCTTGCGCAGTCGCGCAGACATGTTCGAGATGACTGTCGCGTCGACCGCCGAATACCTCAAAGATCTGTGGCCAGAAGAACTCTCGAGCGTGTCGTTTGAGGTAGCGGGCCTTCCCGCCGAGCTCGGAGCCTCGCCCGCCGTCGATCGGTGGCGAGTGATCGTGAGCGAGCGCCGCGTCATCCTGTACCGCCTCCCGATCGAACGACTCTCGCGACTGCACCGGTACGACGATTTACACAAGCGCATGATGGTCGAGAGCTGCGTGTTTCGCGCCGTCGCCGAGTTGCTCGGCAAAGACCCGTGGGACCTCGCACCCGAACGCTTCCGACACCTGTAGCTCACAGAAAGAGCTACGGGTAGATGACCACGGCCGACGATCCCGATCCAGACGGCTGTGCCGCGTATCGCGCGATGAGTCCGTCGCCTTCGAGAGTCACGGCGACAAACAGTCGTTCGACTTCGCGAAGCAAGTAGGTCGTTCCGGGCTCGACTGCGACGGTTGCCGTCGCCCCCGCGGCGATCGACACCGCAATATCTGCGCCGACGGATGCCTCGAGCACGATGTCGACCGCGTCAGCCGACGAGTTGGCGAGGTGCATGACGGGGTTCGGCCCCGGCGCCACGGTCACGAGAGCGTCATCTGTGAGCTCGGGCACAGCCGTAAGCCACGCAAAGTCGGATACCGACGCGAGCGCCGATGAGACTCGCGCTGCCGCGACGACCGGGAGGTCAGACTCGATGCGCACGGTGTAGCTACCGTCTTCGAGTTCTTCGATCGGAACATCCACTACTCGACCAGCGACGATGTCGAGGGCGAACGACGTGCCGACGCCTATGCCGTCTTCGGGAACAACGCTGATCGTCGTGCGCACGGGTCCCGTTCCTGGAGCGAACAATCGCAACACGGTGCGCAAGTCCTGAAAGCCCGGGCCGCCGCCTTGCAGCTCTTGAACCGCGACGCTGTTGGTCACGAGCAGTCCTGGGATGATGTTTTCGGTCGAGGGCGCACCAGTCGCGCCCACGATGTCGATTCCGCCGGGCTCGAGCCCACGAACGGTTGCTTGCTGCAGCTCGGCAACAATCTGCCCGCCCGTGCTCGTGACGTGCACGACGGGCGACTCGATGTCGGGCTGGAAACCTGCGAGAGACAGCACACGCTGGCCGCTCGCGGCGACGACGATGCCGCTCGTGCCGGGCGCCGAGATTTCGCCATCCTCGCCAAACAGCTGCAGATCGACGGTCGCCGCGACCTCGGTGGGGTTGCTGAGCGTCAGGAGTGTCGTTCGACCGACGCTCGTAGATCCGCCCGAGAGCCACGAGTCGCCCGACACTGCAGCACACGCGGAAGCCGCGAGCCCCACGAAGTCACCCTCCGCGGTCGATTGCGCTTGCGCCCCACTCAGCAGAATGCGCTCGGCAGCGTCTGCGGGGTTGGGCGGCGTACTGATGACGGCGGGCGCGCTCGCGGTGCCTCCCGTCGAGGCATCCGATTGCTCAAGGAACGTGGAGTCGACCGACCCTGAGCTCGAGGAGTAGCGGATGCTCGGCGCCCCGATCCCAGACGCGGTGGTCGCGCCTTGCCCAATGTCGTCGGCGAGACGCAGCAGCGCGCCCGAGCACACGAGTTGCTGCGCGGTCGGAACGGGAACGACGACGACACTCGGCGGCACCGACGACACCGTCGGCCACGGCACGAGAGCGGATGCCGCAATCGTGACCACGGCGACTCCAATCCCGACGGCGCCCGCGACAACACGCGCTCCCGCAATGACGACTCGACGCGCAGTCACGGGCGCGCGTGCGACGGGAACGTCTTCGTCATGCTGTTCGGGAAAGTGTTGTTGCTCCGTGATGGCGTCGGTCATTTCGCGCCGCCTTCCTCGCTCGTGGCGGGAGTGACTCGAGCCGCTCGAACTCGCTTTCGTCGCGTCGTCGGAATCGCGAGCAGGATCGTCATTCCAAACACGAGCCCTTGGCCGACGAGAATCGCGACTCCGAGCGCCGTATCGGTCGCACCGGGGCCTGTGGGAGCTCCGCCCTCACCGAGCGACTCGTAGTGCCACAAGAAGCCGTATGCGGTTTCTCCGATCGGCGTGAGAATTCGGTTGCCGTCGAGTGCCTCGACGATGCGGTCGTGAGCGAGGGCGTTCGCCGCGCTCGCGTCCGGGACGAGCACAAAGGCGATATGCAAGGCGTCGAGTTCTGCCGCTACGTCGAACCCACTGCGCGACGAGATGTTGCCAGCGAGGGTCGCGAGCCGGGCATCCGCTTCGCTCAGCTGAGTGTCGGTCGACGCGAGAGT
>JANOOQ010000343.1:0-1502 GCA_031421515.1 Leifsonia sp. | reverse complement strand
CACGGGCGCGAGGGCGTCGAGAAGCGCATCCCGAGCGCCGATGTTGCCGCTTGCGAGGAGCGATAACCCCGGCTCGCTCACGCCAACCGCGAGCGCCGAGAGCATGCGCTCTTGCTGCTCAGAAACATCGTCGAGGCGCACGCGAGGCGGGTCGATTCCCAGCTGAACGCTGAACGGCGTGCGCCAGACGAGTGGCCAGCGGGGATCGAGTTTGAGGATCATGCGGCCATCGTGGTCGATCCGCGACCGACGCGAGCGAATGATCCACAGGCGGCCTACTCTTCGTGCGGGCGATCGCTCGAGTCGTCGTTGAGTAAGTCCGCTATTGCTTGATCGATATCGTCGGGCGCGGGGTCGCCCTTTGTGATTCGAGCGATGAGTACGCTCGGGTCGTCGATGTCGGAGGCAAGGGGAACCAAGTCTGGATGAGACCAGAGTTCGTCTCGCGCATCGTTGCCGACGGCATCCGTCAATTGCTGCCACATCGCGGCCGCTTCACGCAATCGTCGTGGTCGCAGTTCGAGTCCGACGAGCGTCGCAAAGGCAGACTCGGCAGGACCCCCGGATGCGCGTCGGCGACGAACCGTCTCAGCGATTGCAGTGCTCGAGGGCAGGCGGGTCGTCGCTTGCGCCGTCACGACGTCGACCCACCCTTCGACGAGTGCGAGTGTCGTCTCTAGTCGCTCGAGCGCCGCGAGTTGGTCGTCGGTCTTCGGCGGGATGAGCGCGCCGCTTGTCATCGCCTCGCGAAGTTCTTCGGGGTTGTTAGGGTCGAAATCACTAGCGAGTTCTTCGAGCCGCGACGTGTCGATGCGGATGCCCCGAGCGAACTCGGTGATCGACGTGAGCAGCTGAAGCCGCAGCCACTTGGCGTGACGGAACAAACGCGCGTGAGCGAGTTCGCGAACGGCCAAGTAGAGCTGAACTTGGTCGACGGGAATGTCTAGTCCGCTTCCAAACGCGATCGCGTTCTGCGGAATGAGCGCCGCCTGCGCGGCGGCTGGGTCGAGTGCATCGAGCAGTGGGATGCCGATGTCACCTCCCGACACGACCTCACTCGAGAGTTGGCCAACGACCTGGCCCAATTGCATCGCGAATAGCGTTCCACCGACGTTGCGCATGATTTGGCTCGCGCCCTGAATCATGTCGCCCATGTCTTCCGGCGCATTGTGCTTGAGCACGTCCGTGAGGGAATTCGCGATCGAACTCGCGACGGGTTCGGCTAATTGAGTCCACACCGGCATCGTCGCGATGACCCACTCTTGGCGACTCATGAGCCGGGGTTCTGCCGTCAAAGCCGAGATCTCGGTGACTTCATCGAGCCAGAGGGATGCGACGTGAAGCGCTTGCTCGATTTGCGATCGCTCGGCAGGCATTGACACTACTGTCGTGCGGCCTGCGATGTTCTTTGCTTGCTCGAGAGCGAGCCCCCAGTTGATGCCGTCGCCGCTGTTCTGCAAGGCGGCTTGAAGCTGAGCGATGAGTTGCGCGACCATCGCGGG
>JANOOQ010000342.1:0-4922 GCA_031421515.1 Leifsonia sp. | reverse complement strand
ACGAGTACCGCCGTCACGTTGTGAGACGAAAGGAAGGCGCGCACGAGACCCGGGTAGCTTGTCGCGACGCGGATGCCCTCGAGATCTTTGAGGTCATGGAACCTGCCGGGTTCGCCCGCAAATCGGAAGGTAGATTCGCCGAAGTCGAGGCTCGAAATCTCGATCGCGGACGACTCGGAATCGAGCAGCAGGTCGCGCCCCGTGATGCCGACGTCGAGGGCTCCCGATCCGACGTAAGTCGCGATGTCGCGCGGACGCAAGTAGAAGAACTCGACGTCGTTGCGCTCATCGCGCACGCTCAGAGCGCGCGGGTCGCGTCGGCCGGCATACCCGGCCTCGTGCAGCATTTCGGCTGCGATTTCACTCAGCGATCCCTTATTCGGGACGGCGATTCTCAGCATTATTGACTTTCTGGTCGAAGGGATGTTGGCGGCTGCGTCTCTGAGAGATGACTCTCCTAGAGATGTCGCCAGACATCGTCGGGGCTGAGGCCTTTCGAAACCATGAGCACTTGCAAGTGGTAGATCAGTTGCGAAATCTCTTCGGCCGTCTCGGCGTCGGACTCGTACTCGGCCGCCATCCAGACCTCGGCGGCCTCCTCGACGATCTTCTTGCCGATCGCGTGCACGCCAGCGTCGAGCAGCGCGACAGTGCCCGAGCCCTCGGGGCGCGACTGTGCCTTTTCGGTGAGTTCAGCGAACAAGTCGTCGAAAGTTTTCACGAGTCAAGGGTACCGGTCGTCGTGTCAACCTCGGACGACGCCTGTAACGTCGAGAATGTAACCCGACCGCTGACCCCGCCCTTCGAACTTGTAGAGGATTCCCAATGATGCGACCGTTGCTTCTCGTTCTCGCTTGCGCGACTCTTTTGAGCGGATGCCTCCCCGCAACCCCCACGCCCGGCGCTGACCCGACGGCCACGCCAACACCTGCCGAGACTCTCACGTCGCCGGCCGCGCTGCCCCCGCTCGTGTTGCCAGAGTGTGCGGACCTCTTCTCGGCCGACGAAATTCTGGCGCTCATGGGCGAGCGCATGGAGTTTGTTGTTCCCGACGGGGTGCCCGAGAACGCTGCCTACGGCACGGGGTTCCCTCGGCTGCGTGCCGAGCTAGACGCGGGCGATTCGGTGAGCTGCGCGTGGGTGCTACCCGCGACGGAATACGGCGTCACGGTGTCGGTCATGCTCGCGAGCCCAGAAGTGTTTGAGCTCGTGTCGGCCACCTTGCGGGCATCCGGATCCGATGGCACTTCGACGGGTGGCGAATCAATCATCTTCGCGATCGACATTCCTGAGACGGAAGTGGCTGCTGGCCAAGTCGAAGCCCACTACCTCTCGCCCGAGATTTGGGTGAGTGCTCAGGGCACGCAATCGGCACCCGCGCTCACTCAAGCTGCCATGGACTACATGATCGAGCTCAACCCCGCGTACTCGGGCTAGGCGCTATTTGACTCCCAGAAGGTCAATGACGAACGTCAGGGTGCGCCCGCTCAAGCGGTGACCGCCGCCCGCTGGACCGTATGCGAGGTGCGGCGGGCAGATGAGCTGTCGGCGTCCGCCGACCTTCATGCCGGGAATGCCCTCTTGCCAACCCTTGATGAGTCCCGAGAGTGGGAAGTCGATCGACTGGCCGCGGCTCCAGCTCGAGTCGAACTCTTCGCCCGACTCGAAGTCGACGCCCAAGTAGTGCACCTCGACGGTTGCGCCGGGAGTCGCCTCGGCGCCCGTGCCCTCTTCGATGTCGATGATCACGAGTTCGGTGGGCTCCGGGCCCTCGTAGAACTCAACTTCGGGCTTGGTCTTCGGCGAATCAGTCATGCGTACAGTCAAGCAGATTGCGGACGTGGGATGCGGCGGCCGGGGGCCGGCTCGCCGAGTCTCCAGTTGTGGCGACCTGTGCGGTGCGGATGGTCGCCACAACTGGAGGGTCACCGAAAGGGTGAGGGTGAGGAGCGGGCTTAGCCCTCGGCGGCGGCCCGCAGAGCTGCGATCTTCTGCGAAGGGTCTTCGGCACGGAAAACGGCTGAGCCCGCGACGAACGTATCGGCACCTGCATCCCGAGCAATCGTGATCGTGTCGAGGTCGATACCACCATCGACTTGAAGCCAGACATCCGCACCTAGAGCATCGCGCGACGAACGAAGCGCCTGCAGCTTCGGCATCGTGGACTCCATGAAGCTCTGCCCACCAAACCCTGGCTCGACCGTCATGACGAGCACTTGGTCGAACTCGGTCAAGAGCCCCAGGTACGGCTCAACGGCCGTGCCTGGCTTGAGCGCGATACCCGCGCGCACACCGAGGCCGCGCAGAGTTCGGGCTAGTTCGACGGGATGCTCTGTCGCTTCACCATGGAACGTCACCGAGAAGGCGCCCACGCGCGCGTACTCGGGTGCCCACCGGTCGACGTCGTCGATCATGAGGTGCACGTCAAGCGGGAGCGGCGAAACCTCCTGCAGGCGCGAAACCATTTGGAGGCCGAACGTGAGGTTGGGCACGAAGTGGTTGTCCATGACATCGACGTGCACGAGGTCGGCCGTCGCAATTCTCGCGAGTTCGCTCTCGAGATTCGCAAAGTCAGCGGCGAGAATACTCGGATTGATGCGCACGGCCATGCTCACACCTTAGCCAGCAGTTGAATGAACATCGCATCGGTGCCGTGGCGGTGCGGCCACAATTGCGCGTGGCTCGCGGCCGGCAAATCAAGCGGTGTCTTGACGATCGACTGCAGAACCGCTGGCGTGTCGAGTCGCTCGACGTCGTCCATTTTTCGGAGAACGGATGCCACGATCGACTTGGTCTCGGCAGCGTGCGGCGAGCACGTGACGTAGGCGACAACTCCCCCGGGCTTGAGGGCGCCGAGCGCGGACGCGAGGAGCTTGGCCTGCAAAACCCCGAGACCCGCGACGTCGCTCGGTTGCTTGCGCCAGCGCGCTTCGGGGCGACGTCGGAGCGCGCCCAACCCCGTGCATGGAGCATCGAGCAGGATGCGGTCGAAAAACGCCGGAAAGGAAGCGCCGACAGTCGTGCCGTCCAGCTCCCACACCTCGGGCGAGGGATCGAACACCGCGAGAGCATTGCGCACGAGTTCTGCGCGCGCTGGCACGAGCTCATTCGCAACGAGAGTCGCGCCACCGGCAGCGGCTTCTGCCGCAAGAAGAGCTGCCTTGCCACCCGGGCCCGCGCACACGTCGAGCCAGCGCTCCCCCGGCACGATGGGCCGCGCGCGACTCAGTGCGAGCGCCGCGAGTTGCGAGCCTTCATCCTGCACGCGCGCGCGGCCCTCGCGAATTGACGGCAACTGCAGCGGGTCACCCCCGTCAAGCACGGCCCCTACGGGCGAAAATTCGGCGGCGTGTGCATCCAGCTCCGCAACCGTCGAGGGCCCCGGCAACGCGGCGATCGAGACGCGCGGGGCAACGTTGTCGGCGGCGAGCAGCGCTTCGAGCTCGGCCTCGCGCCCCTCTGCGACAAGCACTTGGCGAAACGCACGAGTGACCCATAGAGGATGCGAGTACTCAAGTGCGAGCGCCTCTTCACCCGAGCCCGCCTGGGCCAGCACTCTCGCGCGCCAGGTCTCGGCGTCGGTGCGGGTAATGGTGCGCAGTACTCCGTTGACAAACCCGACAGCGGAGTTCGATCCGACGGTCTTCGCAAGCTGCACCGACTCGTCGACAGCGGCGTGTTGCGCGACGCGCATCGAGAGCAATTGGTGGCACGCGAGTCGAAGCACGTCGAGAATCGGCGGGTCGATCTTGGCGACGTCACGACCCGCAGCCATCGCAATGATTCGGTCGTAGTAGCCCTGCATGCGCAGGGTTCCGTACGTGAGCTCGGTCGCGAGTCCCGCATCGGCCTCGGACAGCTTTGCGCGGCCGAGGCGCACGGGAAGCAAGAGGTTCGCGTAAGCGTCAGACTCGCGCACAGCCATGATGACGTCAAGCGCGATGCGGCGTGCAGGTTGGGGCGCGCTCACGAGGTGGCCATCGAACGCCCGCGCCACCACGCCGCGGCGTCCATCGCTTTGCGACCCGCGGGATGCACGCGCACGAGCGCGATTGGCTCGGTCGCTGTTCCGACGACGACCGCCCGCCCGACGAGCCGGAACTCGCCCGGTTGCAGCCGTGGAACCTCTCGTGCGATCGCGGCCTCGAGCACCTTGAGCCGCGCGCCGTCGAGCGTCGTGAAGGCGCCGGGCTCGGGAGTGACTCCGCGAATGAGGTCGTGAACGGTGTGGGCAGGGGCTGTGAAGTCGATCTCTCCATCCGCGAGTGAGAGCTTGGGCGCGAGAGTCGCATCGCCACGCTGAGGTTCTGCGCGCGCCGTGCCGTCGGCGAGGGCATCCACTACTCGCACGAGGAGTTCGGCGCCCGATAGCGCGAGCGAATCGAGCAGTGCGCCCGAGGTCTGGAGCGCACCGATCGACTCGGTGACGTGGCCGTAGCTGTCGCCCGCATCGAGTTCTTCCACAAGCCCAAAGACCGTCGCTCCCGTGAGATCGTCACCCGCGATGATCGCTCGTTGCACGGGAGCTGCACCTCGCCAGCGGGGCAAGAGCGAGAAGTGAAGGTTGATCCACCCGAGGCGCGGAGTCGACAAGAGCGGTTCGCGCACGAGACCGCCATACGCAACGATGACGCCGAGGTCGGGAGCGATCGCGGTGACCTCAAGCGTTGCGTCCCCCGCGAGCCGGTTCGCTTTGATGATCGGGATGCCCAACTCGTCGGCCACGACAGAAACGGGTGTTGGCGTCAGCACGCCGCTTTCGTTCATGAGCGCGATTATCGCGGCTGCGCGCGGGGTCGCAAGAATGCGCAGGAACTCGGTGCGCCGCCGTTCGCCCGACAAGTTCGAGAAGCCGTCATTCAGCGCGATAGAGGCACTAAGGACCGCAGGGTCGGGGTCTCCATCGGTATATTCAGCCGTGA
>JANOOQ010000341.1:0-5073 GCA_031421515.1 Leifsonia sp. | reverse complement strand
AGAAAACAAGCACCGCGGCGATCAACCACAGGGTGATCGTCGTGCTCGCGAGCGTGAAGATCGCGGTTGGCCATACGGCATACAGGATCGCGCCAAGAATCAGAACGCCCCACAAAGTGAATGTCGCGCCGACACCAAAGCGGCCTAAACGGCGATCGCCCGTTAACAATTGTGCCGAGCCGGGGATGAGAAAGTTGAGCGCGACGAGCCACCACGCGCGCTTGGTCATCGCATCAGGCGCGTTCACATTCGGATACCGCACCGGGCTAGTCGAGCTCATGTAGTCACGCTCACAACGACGCGTTGAGAGCGGCGTTTTTCTCCTCAACCAGCGTTTCAAGGCTCTGGGCGAAAGCGGCGAGTTTTTCCGTCAGCGCGGCATCACCAGACCCCAGAATGCGCGCAGCCAGAATTCCGGCGTTTCGCGCTCCACCGATCGAGACGGTTGCTACAGGAATCCCGGCGGGCATCTGAACGATCGACAACAGAGAGTCCATGCCGTCGAGCCTCGCGAGCGGCACGGGTACACCGATAACGGGAAGCGTCGTGACGGCTGCGAGCATCCCCGGCAAGTGCGCGGCTCCCCCGGCTCCCGCGATGATGACCCGGATGCCCCGCTGAGCGGCATCGTTACCGAACGCGATCATCTTCTTCGCGCTCCGGTGAGCCGACACAACCTGCACTTCGTGCGCGATGCCGAACTCGCTCAAGGCCTCGGCGGCAGCGCTCATCACGCTCCAGTCGGAGTCGGAGCCCATGACAACAGCTACAAGAACGGGTTCAGTCACTCGTAAAGGTTACGGGTCAAACCTCAAAGAATGCCGCTGCGGCTCGCGCTCGAAAGACGACATCATCGAGGTCGTCACCACCAGCGGTGACGTGACCGACTTTTCGCCCGGGCCGAGGTGACTTTCCGTAAGCGTGAAACTTGACGTCCGGTTGATCCGCGAGCGCTGCGGGGTAGTGCTCGGCGGCGAGAGCGCCAAAGACATTCACCATGACGCTCCAGGGGTCCCGGCATCCCGTCGCGCCGAGCGGCAAGTCGAGCACGGCCCGAATGTGCTGCTCGAATTGGCTCGTGGTCGCCCCATCGATCGACCAGTGCCCACTGTTGTGGGGGCGCATCGCGAGTTCGTTGACGAGCAGTCGGTCATCCGTCGTCTCGAAGAGCTCTACCGCAAGCACGCCAGTGACGCCGAGGTTCTCGGCTATTGCCGTGGCGATTTCGGCCGCGACATCCGCGATCCTGCCTGCCGAGTGTGGGGCTGGCGCGATGGTTTCAGCACACACTCCATCGCGCTGCACGGACTCGACGACGGGCCACAGAGCGATCTCGCCCGAGGGCCGGCGCGCGAGTACTTGCGACAATTCGCGGCGGAACTCGACGAGCTCTTCGACGAGCAGCGGAGTGCCAGTTTCGAACCACTCGGCGACCTCGTCGGCGGATCGAACGACCCGTACGCCCTTGCCGTCGTAGCCGCCCCGAGGAGTCTTCACGACGCCCCGACCACCGTGCTCCCGCAGAAAATTGTCGAGTGCTGCGACCGAATCGACGGCGGCCCACTCAGGAACGGCTAGCCCCAGCTCGTTCAACCGCGCACGCATGAGCAGCTTGTCTTGCGCGTACAGCAGCGCATCGGACCCGGGATGCACGTGCACACCCCGTGATTCGAGTTCACGCAGAATCTCGTGGGGTACGTGTTCGTGATCGAACGTAATGACGTCGACGCCCTCGGCGAAAGCGAGCACCGTATCGCGATCCCGATAGTCGCCGACCGTCGTGGCCGCGAGTGCCGCCGAACTGCCCTCGACTTCTGCGAGGACTCGAAGGTCGATGCCGAGTTCGACAGCGGGCGCAATCATCATGCGCGCAAGCTGACCGCCGCCGACGACACCGACTGTCGGGCTCATTCGTCTCCCTTGTTAGACTGCAACCTCCCCATTCTCGCCCACTTCGGGAGGCTCGATGCGCGCCCTCGTCGCCCAGTTTGCGCGATTTGGGATCGTCGGGCTTGGTGGACTTGTCGTGGATGTCGCGGTCTTCAACATCCTGCGTGTGACGCTGTTCTCGCCCGAAGCGATACACGAGGGGCCTGTGATCGCAAAGGTCATCTCGACCTCCCTCGCGATCATCGCCAACTGGATGGGCAACCGCTATTGGACGTTCGGCAACTCACGCCGATCGCACGTCGTGCGAGAGGGAATCGAATTCTTTATCGTGAGCCTCGGGGGAATGGCGATCAGCCTGCTGTGCTTGTGGGTGTCGCACTATGTGCTCGGGTTCACGTCTCTCCTGGCCGACAACATTTCCACAAACGTCATCGGACTCGCCCTCGGCACTGCGTTTAGATTCACGTTCTACCGAGCGTGGGTGTTTAGCCCCGATCGACCGAACTCACGGGCGGCCGGGAGCCCGATACTTCCAGCCGGCGGCACGCCACTCGCGCGCGTCCAGACAGTTGCGCCCGTCGACGATCGAGCGCACCGCAACGATTGACGCGAGGTCGTCGGGCGAGAGCTCGCGATACTCGCGCCACTCGGTGACGACGACGACGACATCGGCGCGCTCTACGGCCTGCTGCGCGGTCGTCACGTAGTTGAGCTCCGGGTGCCTGAGTCGGGATGTCTCGATTGCTTGCGGATCAGTTGCCGTGACACCCGCACCCATTGATTTGAGGCGAACAGCGACATCGAGCGCGGGTGAGTCACGCACGTCGTCGGAGTCTGGTTTGAACGCGAGACCGAGCACGGCGACGCGTTTGCCCGTGACGTCGCCTCCACATGCGTCAACCACGAGCTGCACAACGCGGTCGCGGCGACGGAGGTTGATTTCATCGATTTCGCGTAAGAACTTGAGCGAATTGCCGACCCCCAATTCGTCCGCGCGAGCCATGAAAGCGCGGATGTCCTTCGGCAAGCAACCGCCGCCGAACCCGATGCCCGAGTTGAGAAACCGGCGCCCGATTCGGGCGTCGTACCCGATCGCATCGGCGAGCTGCGTCACGTCTGCACCCGTCGCCTCTGCCACTTCGGCCATGGCGTTGATGAACGAGATCTTCGTAGCGAGAAACGCGTTGGCTGCGACCTTGACGAGTTCGGCGGTCGCGAAGTCGGTGACGACGATGGGTGTACCGCTAACTACCGCCGATGCGTAAACCTCGTTGAGAGTTGCGACGGATGCCTCATCGCCATCCCGCACGCCATACACGAGCCGATCGGGGTTGACGGTGTCGCCCACCGCGAATCCTTCACGCAAGAACTCAGGATTCCACGCAAGGCGCGCATTAACGGCCTCCACTGCCTTACTGAGCCGAGCAGCGGTACCGAGCGGCACCGTCGACTTTCCCACGACGAGGTCGCCCGGCTGTAAAAACGGAAGCAATGATTCTATGGCGGCGTTCACAAAGCTCAAGTCGGCGGCGTTGCTGCCGTCGAGTTGGGGCGTTCCAACGGCAATGAAGTGCACCGTCGCGTCGGCGACGGCCGCCATGTCGGTCGTGAACGTGAGTCGGCCGCTCGCCAGCGACTCGGTCAGCAACTCGGGCAGGTCGGGCTCAAAGAAGGGCGTCCGGCCCGCCGTGAGTAACGCAATCTTGGCAGCGTCGACGTCGATACCCACGACGTCGTGACCCAAGTGAGCCATGGACGCCGCGTGCACGGCGCCGAGGTAGCCGCACCCAATCACTGAGATTTTCACGCGTGAACACTATCCGATCCGCGTGCCGCGCGGGTGCACGTCACTCGAACCGCACGTGCGTGACATCGCCCGCTGCGACGGCCTCGAGCCGGGCATCCGTTCGCACGAGCAACCGACCCAGCTCGTCGAGCCCCTCGGCCGTGCCATGCAGGTCGTCCCCACCGGGCAGCTTGACGCGCACGCGCTGGCCAATCGTGCTGCACGCGCTCGACACGGCCGCGTGAAGTCCCGAGGCGCTCGCGTCGAGACCCGAGGCGGTGTAAGTCGCGTAGAGGGCCTTGAGCTCGGCGAGATAGCTGCTGAGCGCGACATCCACCAGTCCGGCCTCGTCGACCCCGTTGAGAGTGAGCGACGTCGACGTCTCGGTCGGCAATTGATCACGAGTCATCGTGAGGTTGAGGCCCGCGCCAATGACGACCGCGCGCGCGGACGGCACGAACTCGGCAAGTAGTCCAGAGACCTTAAGGCCGTCGATCTGCACATCGTTGGGCCACTTGAGCGCAACCGTGTGCCCCGTGACGAGGGATGCGACAGCGCGCGTCATCGCGAGCCCTGCGAGCAACGGCAGCCACCCCAACCGCTCGAGTTGAGACTCCCCGGGCGCGAGCAATACGGACACCGCGAACGTCGTTCCGGGCGGCGCGATCCACTCGCGACCGAGCCTGCCCTTGCCCGCCGTCTGATTCGTTGTCGCGATCACGGTGAAATCGGCGAGGGATTCAGCGGATGCCCGACGCGCAAGTTCCGCGTTCGTCGACCCGACCTCGGGCAACAGTTCGAGCCCGGGGGCAACGGCGCTGCTGAGCGGAAGGTGCATTCCCACAGGCTAATGCGCAGATTCTGTGTGATTCCACCAACCACATGCGGGGCGATGCTGTGGGTAAAGTGACACCGTGACCTCTAAGACCCCCAATCCCGACCTCTTTACGACCGCGGGCCGCATCGCCGACCTCAAAGTGCGCTATCACGAAGCAGTGACCGCGAGCGGCGAGGCCGCAATCGAGAAGCAACACGCGAAGGGCAAGAAGACCGCCCGCGAGCGCATCGAAGGCCTGCTCGACCACGGCTCGTTCGTTGAGCTCGATGAGTTCGTGCGCCACCGCACGCACGCCTTCGGCATGGACAAGAAGCGCCCGTACGGCGACGCGGTCGTCACGGGCCTCGGTACGATCCACGGTCGCCAGGTTGCGGTCTACAGCCAAGACTTCACGATCTTCGGCGGGTCGCTCGGCGAAGTCGCGGGCGAGAAGATCATCAAGGTCATGGATCACGCGCTCAAAACGGGTGTTCCCATCATCGGGATGCTCGACTCGGGTGGAGCGCGCATTCAGGAGGGCGTGGTGGCCCTCGGCAAGTACGGCGAGATCTTCCGTCGC
>JANOOQ010000340.1:0-4082 GCA_031421515.1 Leifsonia sp. | reverse complement strand
TGGGGTATTTCACTCACGAGATAACCCTGCCATGGACCGCGTGGTTCACGATTGCGCCAGTCCGATCGTCAATTGTTTCCAACATGTAAATTCACACCACACCAGCAACGCTAATTGACACTAAACCGTATCTGTGTCACGTTTGAGCAGGTGTCAGTAGAGGTCTGGCATCACCTCCTCGGGGCCGGGAGCAGGATGGGAATCAAAATGGATGACAGCGCACGTGGTGACGCGAATGAGACCGCTCGCTCGGTCTTCGCTGGACTTGTGCCCACGACGGCCGAACTCGAGTCAACAAACCGCGTGAGCGATGCGTTTGCTAAGGGCACCAAGGGACTCATGGCGACGGTTCCGATCGTGCTCGTTGGCTCAATGGCAGCATTCACACTCACCGGTCCAATCGCTCCGGCTAACGCTAGACCCGCCGTGAAGCCTCGCGGCGCAGTGTCAGAGCTCGGCAAGACCTTGCGCGACGCGATCGCAAGCGCCAACGTGGCGATCAAGTCGACATCGCCGGCGAAGTCGGCCACGGCGATCGCGGCGTCGCCCACGATCTACCGCGTCGTCGCTGGCGACACCGTGAGTGAAATCGCAGGTCGCTTCGGCCTCTCCACCGCTTCAGTGCTCGCGCTCAACGGGCTCAGCTGGTCGTCGTTCATCTTCCCTGGCCAGGAATTGAGACTCACGTCGCACGGCCCCGTTGTTGCCGTCGAAGCCGAAATTGAGACGACACCAATCGGCAGATACACGATCGTCGCGGGCGACACGATTAGCGCGATCGCGAATCACTTCGGGGTATCGACGCTCTCCGTGCTCACGGCGAACGGCCTCGGCTGGTCAAGCATCATCTATCCGGGCCAAACCATTGCCATCCCCGGCTTAGCTGGTCTCGATGGCGAAGAACCATCGCGATCAAACGACGAAGCGGGCGACCCCATGGTTCGCCGCGATGACGCCCCCCTCGAGCAGCACTCGAGCGTTGATCCTCCAGCTGTGCCAGTAGTGCCAGAACCCGCGCCGGTCACCCCCGCGCCACCCCCGGCTCCCGCGCCCGCGCCCGACCCAGCGCCAGCCCCTGTGCCGTCGAACGGCGTGAGTCACACAGTTCAGTCGGGACAAACGCTCTCGGGCATCGCCGCGTTGTACGCGATCTCGACACAACACTTGCTCGACGCCAACGGGCTCTCGTGGGAATCGATCATCTACCCCGGCAACGTTCTCTCGATTCCGGGAGGTTCAATTGCTTCCATTCCGAGCGGAGACATCACGGGACTGACCGCCGAAATGCGCGCCAATGCGGCAATTATTGTGCAAGTCGGGCGTGACTTGGGCGTGCCCGACTACGGAATCATCATCGCGCTGGCCACGGCAATGCAAGAGTCGAGTTTGCGCAACATTAACTGGGGCGATCGTGACTCGGTCGGGCTCTTCCAGCAGCGGCCGAGTTCGGGCTGGGGATCGATCGAACAGCTCACGACGCCCACGTATGCAGCCCGACTCTTCTACGGCGGCCCGAGCAACCCGAATGTCGGGCGCACTCGAGGCCTCTTGGACATCTCGGGGTGGCAATCGCTCAGTGTCACTCGCGCCGCGCAAGCCGTGCAGATTTCCGCGTACCCCGATGCCTACGCCAAGTGGGAATCGTCGGCTCGAATGTGGTTCGCGGAACTGACCTAACCCTCGCTGTGCCGTGTCGAGTGATGCCCGTCGGGTGGATGAACTTTAGACTCTCACGGTGAGCGTCAACACTACCGACCCGATGATCGGTCGTCTTCTCGACGGCAGGTATCAGATTCGCTCACGAATCGCTCGCGGTGGAATGGCAACGGTTTACCTTGCAACCGACTTGAGGCTCGAGCGTCGAGTCGCGATCAAGATCATGCACAGCCACTTGGCCGACGACAGCCAATTTAGGGAACGCTTCATTCAGGAGGCACGATCCGCGGCGCGCTTGGCTCACCCCAACGTTGTGAATGTCTTCGATCAGGGCCAAGACAGCGACATGGCCTACCTCGTGATGGAGTACCTCCCGGGAATCACCTTGCGCGACTTGTTGCAAGAGCACAAAATCCTGACAACCGAGCAAACCCTCGACATCCTGGAGGCCGTGCTTGGTGGGCTCGCGGCCGCACACAAGGCCGGCATTGTGCACCGGGACCTCAAGCCCGAAAACGTGCTCCTCGCCGACGACGGCCGCATCAAAATCGGCGACTTCGGACTCGCTCGAGCAGCGAGCGCGAACACCGCAACTGGTGCAGCGCTACTGGGGACGATCGCGTACCTCTCCCCCGAGCTCGTTACTCGCGGAGTAGCGGATGCACGCAGCGACATCTATGCCGTCGGCATCATGATGTACGAAATGCTCGTCGGCGAACAGCCGTTTGTCGGCGACCAGCCCATGCAGATCGCCTATCAACACGCCAACAACGTGGTTCCGAGCCCGAGCGAAACGAATCCGAAGGTGCCAGCCGAACTCGACGAGCTCGTGTTGTGGGCGACCGCTCGCGACCCCGATCAACGACCCCGAGATGCGCGGATGCTGCTCGACCAGCTCTTCGCGATGCACTCTGCACTCATGACGTCTGATCCCACGACATCGCCGATCACGCAACGCACCATGGTTCTCGGGGCGGCGGTAAGCGTGGCAAAGTCGAGCCCGACCGGCGAAACGCAAGTCATCGGCTCGAGGCCGGTGCAGGAGGTCGCGGTTGCCGAGGCAGTTAGCCCCGCGCAAGCAGCGACCCACCGTCGAAACGTTCGTCGGCGGTGGACAATCGGCATCTCGGCAGCTCTTGTGGCTCTCGCCATTGCAATCGGGTGGTATTTCGTCGCGGGACCCGGCTCGAAAGTCGCTTTGCCCAGCGCGATCGCCGGAATGTCGGTTGAAGACGCAACAGCGGCACTCACCGAGCTTGGACTCGTCGTCAATGTCACGACAGGCAGCACGGACGATCCCATCATTGCTGTCGGGCTCGTTGCCGACACGGATCCACCACTCGGCTCGTTCGTGGCCAAGGGCTCCGAAGTGCAACTGCTCGTGTCCACGGGTCCGAAGCCACTTCCGGTGCCGGCATTCGTCGGGATGACGGAGGATCAAGCGCGGGAGGCGATCGCCGCGGCACCGTTCGCGCTCGCGGAGCCGATCATCCGCCAATTCGATGCAACGGTTCCCGTCGGGATCGTAATCGATGCGCTCGGTGCAGACGGCACGACGATCATCGGTCGCGAGTCCTACGGCGAGCTGCAACCCGTCACGCTCGTCGTGTCGGCGGGCGCTCTGCCAAATCTCGCGGGGCTAGCGGTCGACGAGGCCACGACGATTCTCGCAAGTCTCGACCTGACCGTTGGGGCAATCAACGCCGCGGAATTCAGCGACACTGTGCCCGCGGGCGCCGTACTCCGCGCTCAATCCGCCGACGGAACTTCGCCCGTGCGAGTGGGCGACACGGTCGACCTCATTACATCACTCGGAGTCGAATTCGTCTCGATCCCCAACGTCGTCGGTCAATCGTGGGCGGATGCCAAGCAACAGCTTCTCGATGCTGGCTTCGAACTCGACTACAACGCGCTAGCCGACGCGACGCCGGAGCTCTTCACGGTAAACAAACTCACTCCCAATGGCGGGACAGAGGCACCGAAGGGCAGCTCCGTCCAGGTGGAATTCACCTTCTGACCAAGAAGCCCCCTAGAACGCCGTGAGCTCCTCTGCAACGAGGAATGCGAGCTCTAGAGACTGCATGTGGTTGAGGCGCGGGTCGCACAACGACTCGTAGCGCGTAGCGAGTGTCGCCTCGTCGATCTGCTCGGATCCGCCTAAGCACTCCGTGACGTCGTCACCCGTGAGCTCGATGTGGATGCCGCCCGGGTACGTGCCTGCAGCTCGATGCGCCTCGAAGAAACCCTTCACTTCGTCGACGACATCATCGAACCGGCGTGTCTTGTAGCCGTTGGGCGTCGTGAGTCCATTGCCGTGCATGGGGTCTGACACCCACAGCGGAGTCGCGTCCATGCCCTTGATGGCTTCGAGAAGCGGCGGCAGGGCATCCCGAACCTTGCTTGCACCCATGCGCGTGATGAAGGTG
>JANOOQ010000339.1:0-2659 GCA_031421515.1 Leifsonia sp. | reverse complement strand
CATGCGGGAGCGCGAGTTGCACGAAACTGCCCTGACTGTGGCGGAGAACCTGCCTGGTGCTGCTCGCGGTCTTGTCGTCGTCCCAGAATTTGCCGGGCCGATTGGAATTCCGGACTTCACTGCCTACGTGGGGCCGACCCAAACCCTGCTCCGACGCCAGAGACTGGCGGTCCCAGCGGTCGTAAGCGAAATCGACGCCGGTATTTTGTCCGCAGCGCATGCTCGTCGTCCGCAGGACGTGAGGAGTTTGTCCGAAGCCCTCGGCTGGCCAGTGTCTACGATCGCCGGACGGCTGCGGAGACTAGTAGTGACCGGTGCCCTCCTGGAGCACCGCCCAGGACTGTACGTGCGACCCCCCGAGATTGAGGCGAGCGGGCGGCTATACGCGATCGAGACCAAGATCGAGGATTGGGGCAGGGCGCTGCGACAAGTGCGCACCTACCGCGTGTGGGCGGACGCCTACGTGCTAGTGATGTCGGGGCTCTCGGGGCGCACCACCGAAGCACTTCTCGGCGAGGTCCAGCGGGATCGCGGGGGGCTAGTTGTCGATGGGGTCTGGCTTACGAGACCACGGCTGGGACACACCGAAGACTGGCGGAGGCTACAGGCCGTAGAGCGATTCGCGGCAGTCACTGAGCGAGGGCTAAGGGGTCCAACCCTCGGAGACCGCGTAGAGCCGTAGACCCTGCTGGAAAGGGTCGACCCACCTCGCCGACAGATCACGGATTCCGGTTGATGTCTGGATTGCGGCCCATCCTGTTGCGGCCCGCGTATACATCGCATCAAGTGTGCGGAACCGGTCCTCATAGCCTCCGGCCCCCTGTACAGCGGCCACCGCTGAATTGAGAATCGCGGCATGGTGGAGATACCCCGCCTTCGCCCCCGGCACCGTCGGGAGTCCGCCGAGCCTGGTCGCGAGAGCGGCGTCCTGCCGCCCAAGCAAAGCACCATCGTTCTTGCTCAGCGAGCCAAGCAAGCCGAGAAGTGTCGGTCGCTCCAACCATCCTCCACCTTGCTCCTGTCCAGGTGTCGGAACTGCTCGCGCCGCATAGTCGTTGTAGGCAACAACGCGCTGCCGTTTGTCCCAGCCGGTGCCCACCGAATGCGCACCCGCCGCGACTGCGGCAAGGGCTGCGAAATCTCCGTGGGACACGTGGACTTGGGCGTGCTCGCTTAGTGCCCGTACTGTCCGCGCAATCCCGAATACCTCATCGGCAGTCAATTTCGGGGGCAGTTCGCTGTCAGGCTGAATAAACGAGATAAACCAGCCCGCGGGCTGAAGCGCAGCAAGCGCGCCGACATGTGCGTCCAGGTCTGTCCCGTCGCTCCAGAACGACGCGGTGCCTGCGATGGTCAGCCAAGTGTCGGAGTGCATCTCCAGGGCTACACGGGCCGTGTCGAGCGCATTCGCACTCAGACTCGTGAGCCCTGCGGCTAGAAGCGGTGCGGGGGCCAGATGCGGGGCGTGGACCTCGTCCTGAACTCTGAACACCCGGCGAACGTGATCGCGGCGCGCCACATCTGTCGACAGATCGCCTTCCGAGCCGCCCCAGAGGTCGAACTCTCTGTAGAAGCGGTAGTCACCGACCCCCGGCATTCCCAGTGCGTGGGTTGTCGCATCGAACCAATGTGCGATGCCATAGTCGTGAAACTCGCCGGTCCGTATGGGATATCCGCGCTTAAAGCCTTGGCCGTGGTGAGTGTAGGGAGAGGCCCACGGGGTGATGACGGCTGCGCTCGCGGAACCCGCGTCGACTGCTTCCCGAATCCAACCGGTGAGGTTGCGCGGACTGTCTTCAATGAATGTCGTCATGTTGTCCCTATGAGTGCGTCGCGGAGGGCTGCTGCATTGATGAATCGCCGCGCAGGCTGCGGGTGCAGAGCGCGCATGACGACGGCAACCTGCCCCGGCGTCAAGTCAGGACGAAGTGACGATAGGGGCGTGATCGAGGCCCGGCGAAGGCGGTCGATATAGTCAGCGTTATTGCCCGCGTAAGGAATTGGCAGGACACCAGCGAGAGCACGATACATGAGGTTTCCGACCTGAAAAACGTCCGACATCTGCATTGGGCCGCCGCTCCAACTGTTGATGTGCTCAGGAGTCAGGTAGCCCGGCGTGCCCGGCTGACCGGCGAAAGTTATCCCAGTCAAGAGTGTGAATCGAGCAAACCCGAAGTCGAGCACCTTGTAGGTTCCATTGCTCAGTTGGCGGATGTTATTCGCGCTCAGGTCGCGGTGGATCACCGAAAGTGCGTGCGCGTCAGCGAGTCCGTTCGAAACCTCGACTCCTAGTCGCTTCGCATCATCCCAGGCCCAGTGAGCGGTGCCCAACAGCGGCCCCAAGTCGTTGCCGTCGAGATGTTCCTCCAGCCAAGCGGCACCATGCACCGGATTTCCGAGTTTGACGAGTGGCGAAATAACCTTCAGCACATTTGGGTTGGCGATCGCGCGGAGGAGGGCGACTTCACGTTCGGCCCGTGTGAGAGCGTCAGGTGCCACCGAGTCCACGGCGACAACCTTGAGAACTTGACGCTCACCCGTGGCCGTCTCAACTAGACGAACCGCCTTTTGGCCTCCAGGAACGCCGATGGAGCCAAGGTCAGTGACATTGAAGGCCGCGATTGCTTCCAAGATCAACGCGGCATCGGCGACAGTCATG
>JANOOQ010000338.1:0-2896 GCA_031421515.1 Leifsonia sp. | reverse complement strand
GACCTCGCGAACGAAGTACCCGACATTGTCGAGCGAACGGGTTCGCAACCCGTCGCGAGCTTCACGTCAACGAAGCTCCGTTGGCTGCGCGACAACGAACCGAATAGTGCCGAGCGCGTCGCTGCCGTTGCGCTCCCGCATGATTGGCTCACGTGGCGCCTGCGTGGTTTCGGACCTGAGAGCCCAGACTTCGATGAGCTCACGACGGATCGTTCCGACGCGAGCGGCACGGGGTACTGGAACCCCGCGACCAACGACTATGACCTCGAGTTATTGCGCATCGCGCTTGGGCATGACGCGATCGTGCCTCGCGTGCTCGGCCCGAGCGAGTCGGCCGGCGAGGTCCATGGAATCGTTGTGGGCGCTGGCGCTGGCGACAACGCGGGCGCCGCGCTCGGTCTCGGCGCAGTCGCAGGCGACGTCGTCGTCTCGATCGGCACGAGCGGCACGGTATTCGCGGTCGCGGCGAACCCGACGGCGATCGCAAGCGTCGCGGGGTTCGCCGATGCGAGCGGCAACTTTCTCCCCTTGCTCGCGACGCTCAACGCGGCTCGCGTGCTCGACTCAATCGCGGGCTTGCTCGGGGTCGATCACACTGCTCTCGGCGAACTCGCGCTCGCTGCCGAGCCCGGCAGCGGCGCACTCGTGCTCCAGCCGTATTTCGAGGGCGAGCGTACGCCTAACCTGCCGGATGCAACCGCCACACTTTTCGGGATGACGCTCGCCACGACCAACCGAAACGGCCTCGCTCGAGCGGCGATCGAGGGCCTCTTGTGCGGGCTCGCGGACGGCCTCGACACCCTGACTTCGGCGGGGGTTGCCGCGAAGAGGATTCTGCTCATCGGGGGCGCCGCCCAGAACCCCGCTGTGCAGCTCATCGCGGCGCAAGTCTTCGACGTGCCCATCGTCGTGCCCGAGCCGGGAGAATATGTCGCTCGCGGCGCTGCTATTCAAGCCGCCTGGGCTCTCACGGGCGAGCGTCCGGACTGGCCCCTGCTCGTGAGCGCACAACCCACGCCCGACTACCGGCCGGTGATTCGCGAGCAGTATCGCGCTCGACGCTAGGCGATAAGTCGCGCAAGCCAACCGAGCTTGTCGACCTCGTGAAACTCGCCGCCGCCCTCGTGGCCGTTGAACGGGTACACTGAAATCTGCTTCTCGCCCGCGTGTGCGTTGAACGCAGCAAACACCGTGGAGGGCGGGCAAACCTCGTCCATGAGCGCGACGGAATAGAACGCGGGAGCGTTAGAGCGTTCCGCGAACGACACTCCATCGAAGTAGCTCAGCGTGTCCATGACGGTCTCGAATCGCTCCCGGTAGCGAGCGAGATACCCCACGATTTCTTGATACGGATACTCGTTGGTGATCGTGATTGCACGCTCGAAGTGGCACAGGAACGGAACATCCGCCATCGATCCCGCGAGGTCTTTCACGAGGCCCGCGGCCGCGATCGAGATCCCGCCACCTTGGCTTCCCCCGTCTACGACGACGCGGGACGAGTCGACAACCTCACACGTTCGTGCGGCTTCTATCGCTCGCACGGCGTCGGCGAAGACCCGGCGAAAGTAGTAGTCGCGGGGGTCGAGGATGCCGCGCACCATGAGCCCCGGTTGCCCGGGCGTGCCCAATACCGCCGATGGGTCGGGAGTGTCTCCCGGGGATGTCCAGCCTTGCCCGCGCGTGTCCATCGAGAAGAGCGCATAGCCCGCGAGCGCGTAAGTGAGGTACTGGTGAGGCAGGCCGCGGCCGCGCGAATATCCGTGGTACATGACGACAGTGGGCAGTGGGCCAGTGGACCCCGTGGGCACATGCAACCACGCTCGTACACGATCGCCGCCGAAACCCGAGAACGTGACATCCCACGTGTCAACGAGCGCGAGATGATTTTCTACCCGCTCCGCCGTGACATTCAGATCAAACGAGCGTGTCTCTGCGAGAGTGGATGCCCAAAACTCATCGAAATCGGCGGGCACCCGAACCGCGGGGCGGTAGTCGCGTAATTGCTCTAGTGGCAAGTCAAAGTGGGACATCTCGGCTCCAGAAACGAGTTCGGGGTCGCACGATAACTCGCGCGACCCCGATCGTACAACGTGCTCTAGCGGCCGCCCGCCCGACGCTTGTTGAAGACGTCGAAGGCGACTGCGAACAAGAGCACGAGGCCCTTGACGGCTTGCTGCCACTCGATTCCGATTCCCATGATCGACATGCCGTTGTTGAGCACACCGATGATGAGACCACCGATGATTGCTCCACCGATCGTGCCGACACCACCTTGAACCGCGGCGCCACCGATAAAGGCCGCCGAGATCGCTTCGAGCTCGAATCCGTCACCAGCCTTGGGGCCAGCGAGGTTGAGTCGCGCCGTGAAGACGAGCCCTGCGAGTGCCGCTAGGAACCCCATGTTGACGAAGATGAAGAAGTCGACTTGCTTCGTCTTGACACCGCTCAGCTCCGCCGCGTGACGGTTGCCACCGATTGCGTAGATGTGGCGACCGAAGACGCTGCGGTTAGTCACAATGCCGTAGATCATCACGAGCACCGCGAGCACGATGAGGGTGATCGGGATGCCCTTGAAGGTAGCGAGCGCGTACGCGAACGCTAAGACGCCCGCTGTCACTAGCACGAGCTTTGCGACGAACCAACCCAAGGGCTCGACGTCTTGGCCGTAGCTCTGGCGGCCGCGACGCGTGCGGATCTGCTGCACGAAAACGCCGACGATCGCGATTATTCCGAGACCCATTGTCAACGGATCGACCGCAAACTCCCCGAAGACATTCGTTAAGAACCCATTGCCCAACGCTCGGTATTCTGACGGAAACGAGCCGATGTTCGAGTTGCCGAGAACGACGAGCGCGAGACCTCGAAATATGAGCATGCCCGCTAGTGTCACGATGAA
>JANOOQ010000337.1:0-3404 GCA_031421515.1 Leifsonia sp. | reverse complement strand
GCGCTCGAACTCCGCCGCCGCGAGCGCGAGGGCTTGCGACCGCGACCCAGGACCGAGCACGATATCCCGAACTCCGAGCTGTACGAATTGCTTCAGAAGGGCCACCGAAAATGCTGTGGCGGGTGACTCACTCTTTGGGCGGGTCATGTTTGGGCGGGTCATCGTCGAGATCGGCGAGTTCTTGCTCAAGGCGGCGGATTCGCTCGTCTTGCTCCTCATCGCGACGGATGTTGCGCAAGAAGCTCGGATCGTCGTCCGGCGCAATCACGCGCGGCTCGCCTCCGCGGCTGCCCCAGTCCCGACCGACGAGAAACCACAAGAGCGCGCCCACGAACGGCACCACGAGAATGATGACGACCCAAAACACCTTGGGGAACGCGCGAACTCGACTCTTGTCGATGATCACGAGATCGACGATAGCGAAAATGTCGAGCACGATGGCCGCGATCCCGAACACCAGCAGTCGACCCATGACTCAATTCTAGGCTCGCGCGTACGTTGTGGACTCGCGTGCATGCTTCAGCGCCCGCGCGAGTCCGCAGCATGCGCGCGAAGGGAGCGCGACCACACGGCCCAACTGCCTACACTGGCTACGTGAAACCTTGGGTGCTCTACAGTCTCGTTCGTGTCGGCGTCTTCGCAATTGCACTCGCAGTGCTGCTCGTCGTCGGCCTCGATTGGTGGCTCGCCGCGATCCTCGCCACCGTCATCGGACTGTGTGTCGCCTACATCTTCTTCGGCAAGCTGCGGGATGCCGTGGCTTCAGATCTCGCGGATCGTCGCGGCCGGGCATCCACTGACTCCGATGCTCAAGTCGAAGACGTCGACTAGCGCTAGAACGCGATCGCCCACGCCAGGCCGAGGCCATACACGAGCGACACCACCGCCGTGAGGCGGAGCGCCACGACGAGCTCGGAAGCCGTCTTGGCCGTGAGCGTGATGATCACGGCAGGCACGGCCGCGAGCAGGGCGAAGTAGACAAAATACGCGTTCTGATACAACAACACGAAAAACACGAGAATGCCGAACGGCGCGAGCAACATTACCGAGTACGTGATGCGGGCCGGTAGGCCACCCATGAGAACCGCGAGGGTGCGCTTGCCCGCGAGCTTGTCCCCGGCGCGATCACGAATGTTGTTGACCATGAGCGCGGCGCACGCGATCAGGCCGATCGCCACCCCGGCAAGCCAGCTCTCGATCGTCACGGTGCCCGCAAGCACGAAGGTCGTGCCCGCGGTTGCCACGAGACCCAAGAAGACGAACACGACGAGTTCGCCGAGGCCGTAGTAGCCGTACGGCCGCTTGCCTCCCGTGTAGAACCATGCAGCGAGAATGCACGCCGCACCTACCGCGAGAAGCCACCACAGTTCGGTGCGCACGACGATCGTGATGCCCGCCGCGGCCGCGAGCGCGAAAAACACGAGCGCGACAATGAGCACCGTGCGCGGCTTTGCAGCGCCCGAGGCCGTGAGGCGGCGAGGTCCGACGCGGTGCTTATCGGTGCCGCGGATGCCGTCCGAGTAGTCATTGGCGAAGTTCACGCCGATCTGCAGGAACACCGCGACCGCGAGGCACAACAGGGCGCGTGCCCAGTGCCACCCGGGACCTGCATCCTCGTGCGGCAGAACGTATGCCGCCGCCGCACCGAGCGCGACGGGCGAGATCGACAGCGGAAGCGTCGCGAGGCGCGCTCCTGCGATCCAGTCGCCGAGCGTCGCCTTCTTGACGACCGCGACCCCGGGAGGGCGCCCGCCTGGGCGACCGCTCTTCTTTTTCGGCGGCGCCGTGCGTGAGGGCGCGGGAACGGACTTGGGATCGATGCGTTGCTGCTTAGGAGATGCCACGGAGGGCAGTCTACTGAAGCGCGAGCGTCGCGATGCCGAGCCGGTCGGGCTTGCCCGACGGCAAGAGCGGCATGACGTCGAGCAGCAAGAGTCGAGCGGGGGCTGCGGCTTTGCCGAGGGACACCGTCACTGCATCCCGAAGCACATCGAGCGGCACGGCGGTCGTGCTCACGACGACGGGAGCCTCGCCCCACTCGGGATGCGGCGCCGCGACGACGACGGCCTCACCGAGTCCCGGGAGCGCGCGAACGGCCGCCTCGACTTGCGAGAGCGAGACCTTCACGCCGCCCGAGACGATCACGTCATCGACGCGTCCCGAGATCGTCAGTACGCCGTCGGCAAGGTCGCCCGTATCGTCTGTGCGATACCAGCGAGCACCGGCATCTTCGCGGAACGCAAACGCGGAACGTCGCGGATCGGCGAGATACCCCTCCGCGAGCACGCTTCCCGAGAGCTCGACGCGACCGTCGACGATACGCACCGTCGTGTCGCCGATGGGCACGCCGTTGTAGACGCAGCCGCCCGAGGTTTCGCTCGATCCGTAGGTGCGCGTGAGCTTCAGCCCGAGATCGGTCGCGCGCTCGACGAGTGACGGCGGCACGGACTGGCCTCCCACGAGAATGGCTTCGAAGCTGCGCAGTGCCTCGAGCGGGGCATCCGGCTCGAGAAGGCGTGCGAGCTGCGCGGGCACGAGAGATACGAATCGACGCGGGTTGTCGAGCTGAGCCGCAGCAGCAATGAACGACTCGGCGGTGAAACTCTGCGACGACATGACGACGGGCTCGGTTTGCGCGGCGAGCGAGCGCACGAGCACGTTGAGTCCCGCGATGTAGTGAACGGGCAAAGCGAGCAGCCATTGCCCCGGCCCGCCGAGTGCGGAATCGGATGCCGCGGCCGAAGCCAAGAGCGCGTCGCTGCTCAACAGCACGCGCTTGGGCCTGGCTGTTGAGCCACTCGTCTCCACGACGAGCGCTACCTTCTGCTCAACTTCGGCGGGCAGGCTCCCGGCCACGCTCGATGGACGCTCGTGCGGCATGATCGCGGGACCGTCACCGGACAGGGCATCCCGCAACTGCGCGAGAACGGCGTGCGGCTCGGCAAGAACTACCGCGAGGGGGCGCGCCACGTCAGTACTGCCAGGGGTACGGGGCCCAATCGGGCTCGCGCTTCTCGAGGAACGCGTCGCGACCCTCGACGGCTTCATCGGTTGCGTACGCGAGCCTCGTGGCTTCGCCCGCGAAGACCTGTTGGCCCACGAGTCCGTCATCGACGGCGTTGAACGCGAACTTGAGCATGCGAATCGCGGTGGGCGACTTGCCCATGATCTCGGTCGCCCACTCGTACGCGACCTTCTCGAGCTCTGCGTGTGGCACGGCGGCGTTGATTGCTCCGGCTTGGAGCGCTCGCGTCGCGTCGTACTCGCGCGCAAGAAAGAACACTTCGCGCGCAAACTTTTGTCCGACTTGGCGCGCGAAGTATGCGCTGCCGTAGCCCGCGTCGAATGAGCCCACGTCGGCATCCGTTTGCTTGAAGCGGCCGTGCTCGAGCGAAGCGATCGAC
>JANOOQ010000336.1:0-2499 GCA_031421515.1 Leifsonia sp. | reverse complement strand
CGGATGTTGCCCTTCTTGTTGTAGCTCGAGTCAACGAGGTTTTGGGATCCAGTGAATGCAACAGTGCCGTCGATCACGACAAGCTTGCGGTGGTTGCGCAAATCGGGGCGCTGGTACTTTCCGCGCAGGGGCTGCACGGGGAGCATGAGGTTCCACTCAACGCCGATCTGGTCGAGCTTGCGAATTGTCTTTCGATAGCCGGGTGAGCGCACGCTCGCAATGTGGTCGAGCAGAACTCGCACGGTGAGCCCGCGTGCGACCGCCGCCTCGAGCGCGTCGAAAAACGGTGCCGTCGTGTGGTCGAGCGCGAGAATGTAGAACTCGACGTGCACGTACTTGCGAGCCGTGCCGATCGCGTCGGTCATCGCCATGAGCGACTCTTCATAGTCGGGATACAGCTTTCCGCTGTTTCCGCCCACGAGTGGCATCGCGCCGAGAGTGCGATTGAGCTCGACGATCGGTTCGAGCCACGCCGGCCACGGATTCTCGCGCTTGACCTTCTCGACTCCGTCCGTCGTTTCGAGAATGAACTTGTTGATCTCCCGCTGTCGCTCGCGCCGCTCTTTCGGGAGCCTCCGGCTGCCGACGAGCAAAAACAACAGGATTCCGAAGTAGGGAATGAAGAAGATTGCGAGGAGCCACGCGAGGGCAGTTTGTGGGCGTCGGTTTCTCGGGATGTAGATGACTGCGAGCACGCGAATCGTAAGATCCACGAGCACGAGGATAGTCGCTACGACGACAGCGAGCACCGACGGATCGGCCCAGTTGATCGTGACCATGCCGCGGGGGTTATCTAAAGTTGACGAATTGAAGGTCGACGTCGAGGTCTTTGCCCTTGAGCAGCGCCATCGTCGCTTGAAGGTCGTCGCGGCTCTTCGATTGCACTCGAAGTTCGTCGCCCTGAATCTGGGACTTGACGCTCTTCGGACCTTCTTCACGGATGATCTTGGCGACCTTCTTGGCGTCCTCCGACGAAATACCGTTCTTGAGTGAGACCTCGATACGAAACTCTTTGCCGCTCGGGAATGGCTCACCAGTGTCGAGGCTGCGAAGCGAAATGCCGCGCTTGATGAACTTCTGCTCGAGCACTTCGAGCACGGCTTTCACGCGCTCTTCCGCGCTCGCCTTGAGCAAGAGCTTCTCGCCACTCCACTCGACGGATGCCCCAACGCCCTTGAAGTCGTATCGCGTCGCGATCTCTTTCTGCGCTTGGTTGACGGCGTTATCCGCCTCCATCTTGTCGACCTTGCTGACGATGTCGAACGTTGAGTCTGCCATGCCCCCATCGTACTAATGCCAGAGTGCTCAGGTCGTGGGCCGCGCGATGTTCGGGCGCGCTGTGCTCGAGCGCACGATGAGCTCGAAGGGGAGCGCCGTATTTGCTTGAGCGATCTCGCGATGGCCCGGGTTCAACTGGTCCATGAGAATGTCGACGGCCATCCGGCCTTGCAGCGCGGGGAATTGCGCGATCGTCGAGAGCCCGAAGAAGTCCGAGAGTTCGTGGTCGTCGACCCCGATGACCGATACGTCGTGCGGTACTTGCAAGCCGAGGTCGCGCGCGGCGAGGATCGCGCCGATCGCCATCTCGTCGGAGGTAACGAACACCGCGGTTGGCCGCTTGCGGGGGTTGCCGAAGAGCTGTTTGGCCGCGGCATACCCACCCTGAATCGTGAAGTCTGCGGCTTGAAAGAGTTCGGGATCGATCGGGATGCCCGCCTCGAGCAGCGCGGCCTCGTACCCGTCTCGACGCCGAGTCGGCACGTGAAAGTCCATCTCGGAGTCACTGTCTCCACCGATGTGACCGATGACCTTGTGACCGAGCGACAGCAAGTGATCGGTAGCGAGCCGCGCGACTGCAACGTCGTCGATTGAGAGGGTTCGCACGCCCTCGATCGTGCCACCGACCCCGACGATGGGCTTGTTCATGTCATGCAAGCGACCGATCTCGGCGGTCGTCAGTTCGAGCGCGATCGCGATGACGGCATCCACTCGCTTGCGCAACAGAAAGTGTTCGAACACGCTCGCGCGTTCCTCGCCGCCGCCGCCGAGGTTATAGAGCGTGAGGTCGTAGCCGTGGCTGAGGAGTGCGCTCTCGGCGCCTTCGAGCACGGCACCGTAGTACCAACGGTTGAGGAAGGGGATGACCACGCCGACGTTCTTCATTCGGCCCGTCGCGAGGCTCGAGGCGTTCGAGGACACGACGTACTCGAGTTCGAGCGCAGCTGCATGCACGCGCTCTCGCGTCGCATCTGAGACGTGTCCGTTGCCGCTGAGCGCGCGAGAGACGGTAGCCGTTGAGACCCCCGCGAGCTGCGCGACGTCGTTAATCCCCGGCATCGCCCCACCTTTCTTAGGTGTGCTGATCTTATCGGGGCTGCAAGCTGGTCACACGGACCTCGCTTACCTTGTATTCTTGTTCAGCGCGTTCGGTCAGGTGAATACACGTGGTCGGGGGCGCTTCGGCAAGTTACCCAAGCGGCCAAAGGGATCTGACTGTAA
>JANOOQ010000335.1:0-5770 GCA_031421515.1 Leifsonia sp. | reverse complement strand
GCGCGCGTACGAGCCTGTGGCGAGTATTACGTTCTTGCCGACGACTGTGTCGGCGCCGACCTGAATCGTCGTGGGGGAGACGAGCTTGCCTTCGCCCTCGATGACAGTGATGCCACGCGCCTTGATGAGACCCTGAAGTCCCTTGTACTTGCTCGCGACGACTTCTTCGCGGTACTTGGTTACGCCCGCGATGTTGACCCCACCGAACTCGGAGTTGACGCCGTACTTAGCGGACTCGCGCGTGACGTCTGCGACTTCGGCCGAGTGCAAGAGCGCCTTGGTCGGGATGCACCCAACGTGCAGACACGTACCGCCGAGTTTGTTCTTCTCAACGAGGCCGACCGTGAGGCCGAGCTGGCTCGCGCGGAGCGCCGCAGCGTACCCGCCGCTTCCGCCACCGAGTACTACGAGGTCAAATTTGTGCTCAGCCAATCCAGCAACTCCTCTTCACATCTTTGCACCGGCGCTCGAACTGCATGTGGTGGCTACCGGATGGGGCGGATACCCGCCTCAAAAACCTTACTACCGTAAGGAAATTTCCTCGGCCAGTTCGAGGAGTGCTCGAACGGCAACTCCCGTTGAGCCTTTGCCCGTGAACCCCCAGCCCGAGCCGCCGTTGTTTGCTGGTCCAGCGATGTCGAGATGAGCCCACGGGATCACGTGCTTGTCGTCGCCTTCTCCCGCGGATCCGACGAAATCGCGAAGGAATGCGGCGGCGATGAGCATCCCAGCCGCTGTATTTCCCGGCTTGATGTTCGCGATGTCAGCGATGTCTGAAGCGAGCAATCGCCGCACTTCGGCCGGGATTGGCATGGGCCAGAGCGTTTCGCCCACGCGCGTTGCTGCGCTCACCACTTGAGCGACGAGCGCGTCGTCACCCATCGTGCCGACGTAACGGTGCCCGAGAGCGATGAGAGCGGCCCCCGTGAGCGTCGCGACGTCGATGATCGCGTCGGGTTCTTCTTCGCTCGCGGCGACCAGTCCGTCGGCGAGAACGAGTCGGCCCTCAGCGTCGGTGTTGAGCACTTCGACGGTCTTGCCGCCCTTGACTGTGATGACATCGCCAGGGCGCAATGCCGAGCCCGACGGCATGTTCTCGGCGAGGCACAGCCAAGCCGTGAGGCGCACATTGAGCTTGAGCGCAGCGGCAGCAACGACGACAGCGAGAACCGTCGCAGCGCCCGTCATGTCGTACTTCATGCCGATCATCGACGCGGGCGGCTTGAGCGAGAGTCCACCCGAATCGAAGGTGATGCCTTTACCTACAAGGGCGAGGTGCTTGCTCGCGGTAGCTGGCGCGTAACCCACCTTGACTAGTCGCGGGCTGCGCGCGGACCCCTGACCGACGCTAAGGATTCCCCCGAAACCGCCCGCACTCAACTCGTCGACTCCGAGCACATCGATCGAGACGCCGTCGCTCGAATCGACGAGTAGCGCGGCGGCGGTTGCGAAAGACTCCGGGTAGAGCTCCGAGGGCGGGGCGTTGACAAGGTCACGCACGGTATGGATCGCTTGAGCGACAATTCCGGCTCGCTCGGCCAGGCCGCTCGTCGCGTTGGTGGTTGCGACGATAACCATCGAGGCCGGCAGCTTCGTGGATTCGAGAGTGGATGCCCGGTGCGCCGTGTATGCGTACGCGCCGATCGCGGCTCCCTCGAGCACGGCAAGCACTTCTGCGTCGGACTCGGCGGGCAGCGCAAACACGATCGACTCGATGCCGCGTAGCTGGCGTGCCGCGGAACCCGCGGCGTAACGCAAGTCGTGAGCCGAGGCATCCCCCGATCCCAAACCCACGAGCGCAATGCTCTTTGCGGCCCCGTAGGACCCCGGTAGTCGGCGCACTTCGTCGATCCCGCCCGACACCCCGATCGACTCGAGGGCCACCTGAAGGCCCTCGAGAGCGGAGTCGTTCGACAAGAGCACGGGTCCATCGTCGGTCTTGCGAACACCGAGAACGAGCACGTCGCCTTCGATCGTGAGGGGTGGTTCGGTGGAGAGAGTCAAGCTCGCGACGGTCATCCGGCAATCGTAGCTTTGCCGTCGCGCGGAGCACGTTCTCGGTGTTCGCTTACGGCGCTCGCGAGACCCACTTGGCGCTCGACGCACGCGGTTAGAGTGGAACCATGCGCGACCCTGCCGGACTTTTCGACCTCTCGACAGACGTCGTGGAGGTTCCGCTCGGCTTGCACTTGGTCGCTGCTCTCACTGGATTCGCGGATGCAGGCGGCGCTGTCACGCAACTGAGCGAGTACTTGCTCGACACCGTCGAACACAGCACGATCGCAGAGTTCGACAGCGACGCGCTCTTGGACTATCGCGCTCGGCGCCCCACGATCTTTTTCGATCAGGACCACTTGAGCGACTATCGACCCGCTCGACTCAATCTGTATCTCGCTAAGGACGAGCTTCACGTGCCGTTCCTGCTCTTGACGGGGTACGAGCCCGACTTCCAGTGGAAGCGATTCTCGGCGGCAGTGCTCGAATTGATCGAGCGGTTCGAGGTAAAGACGACGACGTGGGTGCACGCCATCCCCATGCCGGTTCCGCACACCCGGCCGATTGGCGTCACGGTGAGCGGCAATCGCACCGAACTCACGGAAGCGATGTCGGTGTGGAAGCCGCGCACGCAAGTTCCCGCGAACGCCCTTCATCTCGTCGAATATCGACTCCAACAGCTTGGGCATCCGACCGCCGGGTTCGTCTTGCTCATTCCGCACTACTTGGCCGACACCGCATATCCCGTCGCCGCTGTCACCGCGATCGAGAGCGTTAGCGCAGCGACGGGGCTCATCTTCCCGACCGACCGGCTGCGCGAAGAGGGTCGAGAATTCGTTTCGAAGATCGACGGCCAAGTCAAGAGCAATCCAGAGCTCGCGCGACTCGTCGGCACACTCGAAGAACGACACGACAGTTACATGCAAGACAACCCGCTTCGCTCTCCGCTCACCGACGAAGATGGCGAGTTGCCGAGCGCCGACGAGATCGCGGCAGAGCTACAGAAGTTCTTGGCTGCTCGAAGAAATGTCGACGGCGCAACCGAACAATAGGTGTTGCCAGTTGCTCGAGGTTGCGCTAGGCGGCGACTGGTGAGTGGCGCCCCTAAAGCGTGCAATAATTGACTCAGGACCCGTTCTAGTTCGTGGGATTCTGCCGCACCTTCGTGGTGCGGTGAATCAGGACTTGACATGGGTCTTAGTTATGCCCAAAACTCCGCGAGAGGTTCTCCATGGCAATTCGAAAGAAGGCCGCGCCCACGGCCGAAGAGACCGTGGTCGACGCTCCGCCGGTAGCGAAAGCACCGGCCCGGTCACGCGCGGCAAAAGCAGCAGCAGCCGCCGCGGCACCCGTTGTCGAGAAGGTGGCACCAGCCGCCAAGAAGGCTGCGCCAGCTGTCGAGAATGCCGCACCAGTCGCCAAGACGCGAGCGCGGCTTGGCAAGGCGGCCGAGCCCGTCGAGGCGATCGGCGACGCGGCCGAAGGCGACAGCCCCTTGGAGGCTGAAGAGATCGACGTAGAAGAAATCATTGCGGTCGTTGCCGTTGAGGTTGAGGTCGAAGCCGAGAGCGACGAAGCCAAGGACTCTGACGACGATGACGACGACGAGAAGTCATCGAGCAAAGACGAGGACCTTCCGACGGGTGCTCTCGTGCTCTCGCTCGTCGACGACGACGACGATGTTCCCGTCTACTCGTCTGCGATTACGGGGGCCACGGCCGACCCGGTCAAGGACTACTTGAAGCAAATTGGTAAGGTCGCGCTGCTCAACGCCGCGGAAGAGGTCGAGCTGGCGATGCGAATCGAGGCGGGACTCTTCGCTGAGGACAAGTTGTCACACATGTCAGCAACCGAGTTGCGTTCACCGCTTGGCCGTGAGCTTCAGTGGGTCGCGAAGGATGGCCAGCGCGCCAAGAGTCACCTTCTGGGTGCAAACCTGCGTCTCGTGGTGTCGCTCGCGAAGCGCTACACGGGTCGCGGAATGCAGTTTCTCGACTTGATTCAAGAAGGTAACCTCGGTCTCATTCGCGCGGTCGAGAAGTTCGACTACACCAAGGGCTTCAAGTTCTCGACCTACGCAACGTGGTGGATCCGCCAGGCAATTACGCGTGCAATGGCCGATCAAGCGCGAACCATTCGAATTCCTGTGCACATGGTCGAGGTCATCAACAAGCTCGCTCGAGTGCAGCGCCAAATGTTGCAGGATCTCGGTCGCGAACCCACTCCCGAGGAGTTGAGTCGTGAACTCGACATGACTCCCGAGAAGGTCATCGAGGTTCAGAAGTACGGTCGCGAACCGATCTCGCTTCACACGCCACTCGGCGAGGACGGCGACAGCGAATTCGGTGACCTCATCGAAGACACCGAGGCGGTAGTACCCGCCGACGCGGTGGGCTTCACGATGCTGCAGAAGCAGCTCGAGAGCTTGCTCGACTCGCTCTCCGAGCGTGAGGCAGGCGTGATCCGCATGCGGTTCGGCCTCGGCGATGGAATGCCCAAGACGCTTGACCAGATCGGCGATACCTTCGGGGTCACGCGCGAGCGCATCCGCCAGATCGAGTCGAAGACGATGGCGAAATTGCGTCACCCGTCGCGATCGCAGTCGCTGCGCGACTACCTCGAGTAGGCGCCACTCGTGCGCTACGCAGTCCCGATCCTGATCGGACGCTTCGTGCGCTTCGCCGCGCGCGTGCGAAAGCGCAATGGCGGCTCGGCTGTGCCCGGACTCGTCGTCAACAAGCTCGCGCCCGGCTACTTGTCTCACGCGCTCAACTCGTTCGAGCGTGGACTCGTGATCGTGAGTGGATCGAGCGGCAAATCGACGACCACGAAGATGTTGGTGTCGATTCTTCGCGACCACGGAGTGCGCGTCTTCACCAATCCGTCGACAGCCAACATCACTCAAGGCCTCACGTCGGCTCTGCTCGAGAGAGCTGACCTGCGAGGTCGCATCGATGCCGACATCGCCGTGCTCGAAATGGATGAAGGCCACGGTGCACTCATCTCGGAATCCCTCGACCCCATCGTTGTGGTCTTGACGAATGTCATGACTGACCAAATCGATCGATTCCACGAGTCAGAGCATGTCGCGACCATGCTCGGCAAGATCGCGCGGCGGGCATCCCACTCCCTCGTCATCAATTCAGACGACGGGATGCTCGAAGAAGTCGGTGCAACGCTGCCTGCCGGACCGGCACTCGTGCGGTTTGGCGCAGCGGCAGTAGTACGCGACTCTGCACTACACGGCCTCGGCTACGCGAAGACCGCGTCGTCCGTCGATCCCGACGTACTCGTTTCGTCCACTCGCGGGCGAGCGGCGACGCTCAAGTTTGACGGTGTCGCGATTGACGTCGAGCTCCCGGCACCGGGAGTGCATTATGCGATGGATGCCGCGGCGGCCGTAGCCGGCGCAACCGCAATCCTCGGCGCTCACCTCGACCTCGCTTCCGCCGCGCGGAGCATCTCAGCGATGGACGCCGTCTTCGGGCGCGGTGAGATCACTCGAGTCGGTGACGAGCCCGTCGAGTTCGTTCTCGTGCAGAATCCCGCAAGCTTTCAACTCAACGTTGACGAATTGAGCCCCGACCTTAGTCAGGTTCTGGTTGCCGTCGGTTCGGACGTTCGCGACCCCTCGTACTTCTGGCCCGTCGACTGCTCGAAGCTCGGCCGCGTGTCGATCGTGTCGGGGTCGAAGGCTCACGAGATCGCGCTTCAACTTGAATACCAGGGTGTCGAGATCGACGACTTAGTGCCCGACCTTGCGGAAGCACTCGAT
>JANOOQ010000334.1:0-2804 GCA_031421515.1 Leifsonia sp. | reverse complement strand
CGAGCGGCTCATGCCACGGTGGAAGTGATGCGGCGTAGGCTGCCACGCGCGGCCCGGCTCGAGCGCTCCCCGGGCGCGGGAGCTGCGCCGCCGTCGAGCGCGGCGCGCAGCCCGCGCGCGCGCCGGCGCTCCGTCTGCCGGTCGTCACGCGGGGGGGCTCGGCACCGGCGCCGGCGTCGTGGGTGACACCTTCCTGGGACGTCCGCCGCGGTTCGCCCGGAGGGCCGGCACCTTGACATCGACCTCGCGCCCGAAGAGCCCGGCGCCGTTGCGCTGATTTGGGCGGACTGGCAATCGTGCAGCGAAGGGGGTCTCGAGCTGCTCGACCCCGTGCGCTCGCAATACCTCGAGGCGTTCGTCGTTGTGCGCTGTTCGTTCGAGGGAACCGTCTACAGCCGCTGTGTCGCGATTTGGGTCACTAAAGACTTCGCGATCGGTCGCGGGTGGTTTCAGGGCTACCCCAAGAAGCTCGGTTCGGTGCACGTCACGCGCGTCTTCAATCACGGCAAGGCGAGCCCCCGACTCGAGCCCGGTGCCCAACTCGGGGCTACGCTCGCGGCGTACGACCACCGACTCGCATCGGCCGTCGTGACTTTGCGGGAGCCGAGTGACTCGAACGGTTTCGTCAACGGACACCGCATGCTCCACAACCGCTTCATGCCGTCGATCAGCGCAGGTCAAGGCCTCTCGCTCGACCAGCTCGTTGCGATGGGTGGCGTTGACGCTGACCTCGGCCAGGCCTGGCGAGGGGATGCCGAACTCACGCTCGCGGATTCACCGTGGGACGAACTGCACTCGATCTTGCCCGTCGGCGAGATTCTCGCCGGGTACTACCGTGAGCTCGGCGTCACGTTTGCGGGCGGCGAACTCATCGCCGACCGCTCACGCGCCGTCTAGCTATTCGAGAACTAGTAGTCCGAGAGGTACTCTGCGATCTCCCACGGCGTCACTTCACGGGTCGTGGGATCCTCGGTCGCCGATTCGTAACGTGTGACCTCGTCGCGCTTCATGAGGTCGAACGTCGAAATGAGGGGCGCGCCGATGATTCGCGTGAGGGCCTCGTTCGCCGCGAGCGCGTCGAGCGCTTCCGTGAGCGTCATGGGGAGCACCGCTGCGGCCTCGTTCTCGTAAGCCCAGCCCTTCGCCGCGGCTGGTACCGCGAGCTTCTCCTGAATGCCGTGCAAGCCGGCAGCGAGAATTCCCGCGATGAGCAAGTAGGGGTTCGCAGCGCCATCGCCAAGCCGGACTTCGAGTCGAGTGCCCGCGCCGCGCTCGGGCGGAACGCGCAACATCGCGCTGCGGTTATCGTGGCCCCAGTTGGCGCGGTACGGCGCGAGCGTGTCTGGCCCGAGGCGCTTGTACGCGTTGACGGTCGGGTTAGTGAGCGCAGCGAGCGCGGGGGCATTGTGCAGGATGCCCGCAATCAAGTGATTCGCGGTTTCGGAGAGTTCGCCATCGCTCGTGTGCATGAGGTTCTTGCCGTCTGCATCCACCACCGAGAAGTGCAAGTGGAACCCGCTACCGCCCTCATCGCTCCACGGCTTACCGAGGAACGTTGCGAGTTTGCCGGCGCGAGCGACGATGTCTTTCACGGCCGTCTTGAACAAGAAGGTTCGGTCGGCGGCGCGCAGCGCCTCGCCGTGCCACAGGTTGATTTCGTACTGCGATGGGCTGAATTCGTGATTACCCGCGAACACGCCGATATCCATTTGGTCGAGCATCCGGATCAAGTGCAAGAACGTGCCGTCGGGGTCGACCCACGTGCCCGTCGTGTACACGCGACCTGTGCGCGAAATTGCGCGCTCCCAGCCGTCTTCCGTCGCCGAGGCGATGTAGAACTCGAGTTCGGGGCCAACGATGGGAGTGAGCCCAATTGCGGCGTATTGGTCGATCACGTGGCGCAGCACGGACCGGGGGGCGAGCTCGCTCGGCGATTCGTCCGGGTTGAAAGCATCGGCAACGACCATCGCAACGCCGGGCTCCCACGGCATCTTCGTTAAGGTGCTCTCGTCGATTCGCGTGATGAGGTCTGGCAAGCCCGTCGACATGATGTCGTTGCCATCGAGCACGCCGCCTTGAGTCGTCGTGACCCACACGCCTTGGCAGAACGTGGGGCTCTTCGCGAGTGCCAGTTGGCTTACAAGGAGGTCTTTCGAGCGCGTCATTCCGAGCAGGTCGGGAAAGACGAGCCTGAGCACATCGATGCCCTCGGCGTGAAGTCGTGATTGGAGAGCAGCTACGTCGGTACTCATTTTTCCTCCGCTAAACCAAAGTCGTTCGGCCATGAACGATTAGTGAGATACTAGACCGATGCGAGCTCTTTTTGTGCAGCACGATCATGTCAGCCCGACGGGCCCAGTCTCGCAGCGGCTTCGCAATCGTGGCTTCGACGTCGACGAAATCACGGTGGTCGGGGAGCAAGACTTCACCTCGCCCAACATCGGATTCGAGTTTCCCGACCTCGACCAATACGACCTCATCGTTCCCATGGGCGCCCCGTGGGGCGCGTGGGACGACGCGTGTATCGGCAATTGGCTTTTGCCCGAAATCGCGTGGGTTCGCGAGGCGATTGACCGCGACATCCCGGTGTTCGGAATCTGCTTCGGGGGGCAACTCATGGCGCGCGCTCTCGGCGGAACGGTCTCGCGCTCGAGCAAGCCCGAGATTGGGTGGACAGCGATTCACTCCGATGACTCGAGCCTCATCGCGCCCGGTCCGTGGTTTCAGTTTCACTATGACCGATGGACGGTTCCCGAGGGCGCGACAGAGATTGCTCGCAACTCGGTCGCCTCGCAAGCATTCAC
>JANOOQ010000333.1:0-6231 GCA_031421515.1 Leifsonia sp. | reverse complement strand
GCATCTTCCTGTTCCGCCAGTTCATGTCGACCATCCCCACCGAGATGCTCGAGGCGGCGCGCCTCGATGGCGCTGGGGAGTTCCGCACCTTCTGGCAGATCGTGCTGCCGATGTCGGGCCCGATTCTCGCGGTGCAGGTCGTGCTGACTTTTATCTCCGGCTGGAACAGCTTCCTCTGGCCATTGATCATCGCGAGCGATCAAAAGCTGTACACCCTGTCGGTGGGCCTGGCCCTGCTCAATCAGCAGCTCGCCGTGAACCCGTCGCTGCAGATGGCGGCGGCCTCGGTGATGGTCGTGCCGATTCTCGTCGTGTTCATTATCTTCCAGCGATACGTCATGCAAGGGTTCGCCCTGTCTGGACTCAAGTGACCATGGAGCACTCTCGCGTGAGCGATACCCCATCCCGCACATCAGCGGCTCGATTCACGCCGCGACCGGCAAACTTCGACGGCTTCGTTCATGCTCAGGATGCCCGGCTCGTCGACGGCGCTGGCCGTGAGTTGCTGCTGCGCGGCGTCGGCCTCGGCAACTGGATGCTGCCCGAGGGATACATGTGGGGCTTCGGCCCTGGCGCCGAGTCGCCCCGGGAGATCGAGGCGCTCGTCGAACGACACCTTGGTGGTGCAGCGGCAACCGAGTTCTGGTCGTCGTTTCGTGACGAGTTCGTCTCCGAAGCCGACATAGCCCTTATCGCGGCGAGCGGGTTCGATCACGTTCGACTACCCATCAACGCTCGGGTCATTCAAGACGAGTCGGGCGAGCCCATCGAGGTGGGTTACGCGCTCATCGACCGGCTCATCGACTGGTGTCGCACGCACAAGCTCTGGGTGCTGCTCGACCTGCACGGGGCACCTGGTGGTCAAACTGGCACCAACATCGACGATTCCCCACGGAACTTGCCCGAGCTCTTCATGGTCGACGAGTACCGTGAGCGCACGCTCCGGCTGTGGCGCGACCTCGCGACCCGCTATGCGAGCGAGACGGTCGTGCTCGGGTATGACCTGCTTAATGAGCCGCTGCCGAACGAGTGGCAGCACACCTATGCCACCGAGCTCGTCGAGCTCTACCGCGATCTCACGCGCGAGATTCGCGTGATCGACCCCGATCACTTGATCGTGTACGAGGGCTCGCACTGGGCGACCAACTGGGAGATCTTCACCGAGGTCTGGGACAACAATTCGATGCTCCAGTTCCACAAGTATTGGTCGTCGCCCGACCGGGCGAGCATTGCGGTGTTCCTCGAAACGCGCGATCGACTTGGCCTGCCCATCTACATGGGCGAAGGTGGCGAGAACACTCTCGAATGGCTGTACGCCGCGTTCCGTCTCTACGAAACTCACGACATCGGCTGGAACTTCTGGCCGTGGAAAAAGCTAGCTACCCGCACGTCGCCCGCGTCCATCGTCGCGCCCGAGGGGTGGTGCCGGTTGGTCGCGAGCATCGCGGATCCCGATGCGCTCGATTCGGGGGCGGCCCGGCGCATCCTCGATGATCTGATCGTCGCGATGAAGATCGAGAACTGCGTCTGGCAACCGGACATCGTCGCGGCGATCACGGGCGTGTCACCGGCGGTGATTCCCGCATGGGGATTCGGCTATCGCGGGGCTGGACAGTCCTATTCCAGAAGTGCCACGCGGCCTATCGAGGGCATCCGATCGGATGACGCCGTGCACCTGCGCTGGGCCAGGGAGGGCGACAACCCCCTGAACCCCTTCGAGCAGACCGACGGGCGCACTTACAGCCCGACCGAGGAATTGGTGGTGCAACTCGAGCCTGGCGACTGGCTGGAGTTCGAGCTCGTCGGCGCAAACTCCGCCCGCGTCACCGACGAGGCAGGAGTTGCCGCTCCTGTGGCGGTGGAGGTGACCGTGCGAGGGCTGCGCGTCACCGCTACAAGAAGCACGACGATCTCACGGATTCTGCCGTCGTCCGTGGGTGGGACTTGGTAGGTTCAGGGGTTATGGCCGGGCGCAGTGCAGCGAAGCGCGCGGGTGTCAATACCACCGCACCCGCGACGATCAGTGGTGTGCGTCAACGGAACCGTACTCAAGCGCTCCGCAGCATCATCCTGTCGGGTCGCACGTCGCGCGCAGAGTTAGCGCGCGAGTCGGGTCTGTCGATCGCGTCGGTTACCAATCTTGTTGCGGAGCTCATCTCGGAGGGCCTCGTAGTTGAGGCCGGAGCCGTGGCATCCAATGGCGGACGGCCGGTTACTCTGCTTGCCCCGAACCCGTCCGGCGCATACTTCCTTGGTGCAGACGTGGGGGAGCGCGGGGTCGCCGTTGAACTGTTCGACCTTTCAATGACCCGAATCGACCGGGAGTTCAGCGGCGGTCGTGAGGGCGAATTTTTCGACGTCATCGCCAATGACCTCGACGCGGCCCTCGATTCCCTGCGCGATCGCAACCCCGATGCGTGGGACCGTGTGGTTGGGCTCGGGTTGGGGCTACCTGGCATTGTTGAGTACGAGGCAGACGGCCGCCAAGTGCTGTACGCGCAAAGCCTCGGTTGGCCACCGGTGCCGGTCAGCTCGTTAATCAGCCGGGACATCCCGGTATTCGCTGAGAACGGCGCGAAGACCCAAGCGATGGCCGAATTGTGGGACGGTGCAGCTCGCGGTGTCGGCGAGGCGCTTGTCGTACTGCTGGGCCGTGGCGTAGGGCTGGGGATCGTTTCCGGCGGCGAGTTGGCCCACGGCCTCACGAGCAGTGCTGGCGAATGGGGTCACGTGAAGATCGTTCGGGGCGGCCAGCTGTGCCGGTGCGGCGGGCGCGGCTGCGTCGAGGCGTACATCGGCGCCGATGCGATCCTGGAAAACTGGCGTCAGGCCGGCGGGGTCTTCGAGGGCTCAGGATGGCGAGCAATAGGGGATCTACTCGACGCCGATAGGGCGGGTGACCCCGTCGCGGTTGAGGTTGTAGCCGAACTGGTCGCGACACTCGGATCTGCTCTAGGTGGCCTCGTGAATCTCACCAATCCCGAACGCGTCATCATCGGAGGGTGGGTCGGGTTGCGTTTGATGGAGACACTTGCCGATCGCGTAGAGGCAGCGACGCGTGCCGAAGCACTCGGCAGGCCTGGCCAGCAGTTCGAACTTCTCGCTTGCCACTTCGGGGGAGATACCGTCGCACTCGGCGCCGCGATCATGCCGCTCGAGGCGTTGCTCACCGAGCCAAGGGGCAACCGCTCGCGTTAGGATACCTGCGCCGGTCACACTGTGGTCGTGCTAGGAAAGTTCCACTCGGACAATAGCTGTTCCCACTGGCGAATCTTGAGAAATTGGTACCCCGTAATCCCATTGGTTACGGGGTTTTTCGAGCACGGGCTGCACCCAGGCAAGAACCCCTTCAACCGGAAAATTTGCTCAAGAGGCAGCAGCACAACTCGCTGCCACGGGCGTAGAGCCCCTCGCGCCTGTGATCGCTGGCGGCCTCGCGCTCGTGCTTGGCGGCGTGATGCTCGGCGTGGCACGTCGCCGACGCACGAGAACCACAGCCAACCGTCTCTGATTGATGCGCTGAGGCCGCTCGCGCCTGGCTCGGCAAGCACCGCCCGGCTTGGACGATCGCCGTGGTGGTACATGATGTACCAGTGACTCGACGCGGCCTCATACTGTTTGCCGCGCTCGGCGTTGCGTGGGGCATCCCGTACCTCTTCATCAAGATCGCGGTCGCCGAGCTCGAGCCCGAGATGGTCGTGCTCGGCCGAGCGGCGCTCGCGGCCGTGTTGCTTGTGCCGGTCGCGCTGTTCCGCCGCGAAGTGCTGCCGGTGTTGAGCCGCTGGAAGCCTCTGCTCGCCTACACGATCGTCGAGATCATCCTGCCGTGGTACTTTCTCAGCCGCGCCGAGCAACAGCTACCGAGCTCGACTGCGGGGTTGTTGATTGCGACCGTGCCACTCGTGGGTGTAACCGTCGCGTTCTTTATGGGGCGACCCGCGCAACTGTCGGGGCTCAACTGGGTCGGCATTGTGCTCGGGATGCTCGGAGTCGCCGCCCTCGTGGGCTTCGACGTCGCGGGTTCCGACCTCGGGGCCGTCGCTGAACTGTCAATCGTGGTGGTCGGCTACGCCCTCGGGCCCGCGATTCTCTCGAGGTGGATGTCAGACCTGCCCGCCGTTGGCGTCGTCGCCGTGTCGCTCGCGGGCGCAGCCCTCGCGTACGTGCCGTTCGTGCTGATCACGGGAGCGTGGCCGACCGAGGTCCCCTCGGTCGAGGTGATCGTCGCGGTGATCGTGCTCGCGGTCGTGTGTAGCGCGCTCGCGTTCCTCATGCTCATCGGGCTCATCGCCGAGATCGGGCCGGTACGTTCGACCGCAATCACCTACGTCAATCCGGCGGTCGCGATCATCGCCGACGTGTTGTTTCTCAGTGAGACAGTGACGGTCTTCACGATCCTCGGCTTCGCGCTCGTTCTATCGGGGTCATATCTCGTGACGAAGCGCAGGGCCCAAGCGCTGCTGTAGTCAGCGGCTCACGCCTGAGGGTGGGGTTGACGTGAGGGTTCCGCTGCGCGCGAAGTGACGGGCGCATCACCGCGCCCAGCCCGCAGACTGTTGACAATCGCGACGACGTCGATGACCTCTTGAAGCGCCGCGCCGAGGATGGCGGGGAGTAGCCCGAACGACGCGACGCCCATGAGCACGAGACTCAGCCCAATTCCGACGGCGATGCTTTGGCGCGCGATGCGAAGAGTACGTTGCGAAACCTGGATTACCGTTGCCGTCTTCGAGAGGTCCTCGACCATGATCACGACGTCGGCGGATTCGCTCGCTGCCGTAGCGCCGCGCGCTCCCATCGCGACGCCCACTGCCGCCGCGGCGAGCACGGGCGCGTCATTGACGCCGTCCCCGACCATCATCACGGGCGCCGGCGTGAGCGACGTGATTGCCGCGACTTTCTCGGCAGGCAGGAGTGCTGCGCGAACTTCCGTAATTCCCGCTAGCGCCCCGATCTTTTCCGCTGTCTCGACTGCGTCGCCCGTGAGCATGACGGTGCGGGTGACCCCCAGCGCCCGCAACGCCTCAAGAGTCTCGCGCGTCTCAGGCCTCAACTCGTCGGTGAGCACAACTCGGCCGAGCAAGGCGCCGTCGCGCGACACGTAGATTGCCATCTCGCCGGGCGCGAGCGCCCCCCACGTCGGTTTCGCGTTCGCATCGACGAACGACAGTTTTCCCACGGCGAGCGTAGAGCCGTCGAGCACTCCGCGCACGCCATGCCCAATGACTTCTTCGACGTCGGTCGCTTCACGCGGATCGAGCCCGCGACGGTCCGCTTCAGTCACGACCGCGTGTGCGAGCACGTGGGTCGAGTCCGACTCGAGGGCGGCCATGGCCGAGACGATCGCGTCATCGCTCTCGAGCACCGACTCTACGCGCGTAACGATCGGCGTTCCTTGAGTGAGCGTTCCGGTCTTGTCGAACGCGACAGTCTTGATGCGCGACAACTGTTCGAGCACCCCGCCGTTCTTGACGATGACGCCAAGGCGTGCCGCCCGACTCATTCCGGCGACGAACGCGACAGGCGCGGCAATGAGAAGCGGACACGGCGTCGCAACCACCAGCACTTCCGCGAATCTCGCGGGCTCACCCGAGAGCGCCCACGCGAGACCGCCGATGAGAAACGCGGCTGCAGTGAACGGAATCGCAACGCGATCGGCGAGCCGAACGAAGGGCGCCTTGCTGTCGGCCGCAGCGCGCACGAGCTCGATGATCGTCTGATACTGGCTGTCTTTAGCGGATGCTGTCGCGCGAACCCGAATCACGCCGTCGCCATTCACGGCGCCACTCAAGAGCGCCGCGCCGGGGCCGCGCCACACGGGCATGCTCTCGCCCGTGATGGATGACTCATCCAGAGTCGCCCCGTCGCCGAGCATCGCGGCGTCGACGGGTATCGCCTCACCCGGTCGCACCTCGAGTATGTCGCTGATCGCGACCGCGTCGATCGCAACGTCGTCGACGTCGCCCGCGGCATCCTCACGATGCGCGATTCTCGGCGCGCGACTCATGAGAGCCGTGAGCTCGCTCCTAGCTCGCCGCGACGCGAAGTCTTCGAGCGCTTCACCGCTCACGATCATGAGCACAACCACAAGCGATGCCCAATAATCGCCGAGCGCGACTGTGCTGATGATTGCTGCGACCGCGAGAATGTCGATCCCCCACGTGCCTCGGCGCAACGACCGCACCATCGAAATCGCGCTGCGCCCCGCGATTACGAGAGCGAACACGCTCG
>JANOOQ010000332.1:0-1970 GCA_031421515.1 Leifsonia sp. | reverse complement strand
GGCCTCGGCTACATCGCGCTCGCTAGCGCTCTCGCTGCCGCGTCGAAGTATGTGCTCGCCATTCGCCGCCGCCACGTGTTTAACCCCGCTGCACTCGGCACATTCGCAGTCGGAATCATCGCGTTCTCGACGGGCGTCGCTCCGAGTTACCCCGCATGGTGGGTCGGTACAGCGTTTCTCCTTCCCGTCGTAACGATCGGCGCGTTCCTCGTGCTCTACCGCACGCAGCGCTTGACGCTCGGGGCTAGCTTTGTCGCGATCGCGCTCGTGATCAGCGTGGGGCTTGCGCTCACCCGCGGCGCTTCGTTTGCCGACGCGCTCTCGTTTAGCCTCTTGAGTTCGCCCATCGTCTTCTTCGCGGGCTTCATGTTCAGCGAGCCACTCACCCTCCCGCCGCGCCGCTGGCAGCAATTCGTCGAGGCGGTCGTGGTCGCGCTACTCATCCCGATCCCGTTCGCGATCGGGCCCGTGACGAACACGCCACAATTCGCACTTCTCGTGGGCAACGTCATCGGGTTCGCGTTCGGCCAGCGCCGCGGCATCCACCTCACGTATCTCGGCAAGAAGCAGATCGGGCCGACGACGTGGGAGCTGAGCTTCAAGCCCGCTAAACCGGTGCGATTCCTGCCGGGCCAGTACATGGAGCTCACGATCCCCCACCGCGCCGCGGATTTCCGAGGCAGCCGCCGATACTTCAGCATCTCGTCCGCTCCGGGTAGCGACGAACCCATCACGTTTGCTCTGACACTTCCGACGAAGTCATCGAGTTTCAAGAAGGCGCTTCTTGACCTTGAGCCCGGCGCGACCGTGCGCGGCACGTCGGTCGGTGGCGATTTCGCCTTGCCAGCGGATGTCTCTGAGCCCCTGCTCCTCGTCGCCGGCGGTATCGGCATTACGCCGTTCGCGAGCCAGCTCGCTCACGCCGTCAAGCGCGGCGAGAAGCGCGATGTCGTCGTCGTTTACGCGAATAGCGCGAGTGGCGACCTGCCATACCGCGACTTGCTCGAGAACTCCGGCGCCCGTGTCGTGCTTTACGGCCCCTCACCAACGACGCCTCTGCCGAAGGGTTGGGAGTTCGGCGGCGAAGGGCGAGTCACGGGAGACCGCCTCGCGGCTGCGGTACCAGACGCGGCGTCGCGTCGAGCCTTCGTCTCCGGCCCTCCGTCGCTCGTGAACGATCTGCGTCGCGCCCTCAAGTCTCAAGGCGCCAAGCGAGTCCACACGGACTACTTCTCGGGGTATTAGACCTAGCGGCGGGCATCCACAACATTCGCGAGCCCAAGCGCAATGAGGGTCTCGTCCGCGGTAATGAGGCCGAGCCCCTTGGTGCGGGCTTGGCTCAACAAGAGTCGATCGAAGGGATCGTGGCGCACGAGGCCGGGGAAGTGGGCGATACCGGCCGCGTCGTCGTGGTCGATTGGCAGGCGTTGGAATCCCTGGTCTGCGAGTGATTCGACGAAATCCGCCGGCAGGTCAATCTTGCCGAGCAACGACTTGATCGTGAGCTCCAAGACCGTTGTCGCCGAGATAAACACTTGGGTGGATGTCTCGATCAACGTTCGTGCGCGAGCGCCGAGGCGCGGGCTCCCTGACGCAACCCACAGCACCACCTGGGTATCAAGAAGCAGCATCATCGCCGTAGAACAGACGCTGTACGTCTGCGTCCGACCCCACAAAGGTGGCGTCGTCGAAGTCGAGCCGCCCTGCCCAGACCCCGAACTTTATCGTGTGCGCAACGTGAGGCACCAAGTCCGCGATCGGGTGACCCGCTTTAGCAATAACTATCGTCTCTCCGGATGCAACGCGCTCGAGCAGGCGCGACAAGTGTGTTTTCGCATCGTGAATGTTCACAACTTCCGTCATGCCTTAAGCATAGTTAGTCCGACTTAGTTTAGGTAAGGCTTCGATGCGCATGCCCAAGTGTGCCGCAACCGGACTAACCCGAAGCAAACTTGTACACAGGCACGCAC
>JANOOQ010000331.1:0-3660 GCA_031421515.1 Leifsonia sp. | reverse complement strand
GGTCGATCACTTCGATCTCGAGAAATATCACATCTGATTGCCCGGGAACCGGATTGATGCCGCGCTGCTGGCGTTCCTTAGCCAAGTACTCCTTGCGATTCCCAGCATGGAGCTTGTTCGCGATGAGGTTTAGTTGCCCATCGTGACGGATTGACTCCTCAATGAAGGTTCTCGCGGCGGCGTCGAATTCAATACTCGTCGCGCGCAACTCGGTCGTGCGAGCAACACGCGAAACGAGTGAAATGACCACGATCCCGAGAATGAAGAGCGCGGCGATTGCGATTCCTTCCGGTTTCTGGCGGATGTTTTCCACGAGCGCGAAAAGCAGAATAAGGGTCAGCAGCGCGAACCCGATGCGAGCCAGTTTTTGTTTCTTGCGAATCGCGGAAATCGTGACAGCGACGGCGCCGGAAACCATCATCGCGAGGATGCCTGTGGCATACGCGCCAGCCTGAGCGTTGACGTCGGCGTTGAATCCGATCGTGACCGCAATGCTGATCAGCGTGTAAACGATTACCACCGGGCGAACTGCGCGGGTCCACTCCGGCGCCATCCCGTACGTTGGCAAATAGCGCGGCACGATGTTAATGAGACCGGCCATCGCCGATGCCCCAGCGAACCATAGGATCAGGATCGTGCTGACGTCGTAAACCGTACCGAAGCCTTCACCCAAGAATTCGTGCGCGAGATAAGCCAGCGCTCGGCCATTCGCCGCTCCGCCCGCGGCGAACTCCTCACTAGGAATCAGAATCGTGGTGACCAGGCTGCTGGCGATGAGATAGACGCTCATGATGAGCGCAGCAAGGGTGAGCAGTTTCTTGGTGTTGCGAATGCGGGAGGCTAATCGCTCTTCGCTCGTTGACCCCGAGGCTGCGACGAGGGGCATCATGCTTACGCCGGTTTCGAAGCCCGAAAGCCCCAACACGAGAAGCGGAAAAGCAATGAGCGCGGGCAGAAGCACGCCGCTGAGGCCGCCTCCGGTTGAGGTGAGTGCGAGCATCCACTCTTCTACTGCTATTGGTTCGGCGATGAGCTTCACAAAGCCACACCCGATCACGATCGCGTTCAGTGTGAGAAACACGATCACTAGTGGGATGGCAACGTTCACTGCTTCGGTGAAGCCCAAGAGAAAGACGCCGCCGAGAATCAGCAACAAGATGATGGTGATGGCAACCGCGGCACCCTCAAGAGCCGGGGGAGCGAAGGGGTTTTCGAGGAGGTGCACCGTGGCATCCGCCGATGACAGCGTGATGGTGATGATCCACGAGGTAGCGACGAATCCGAGCAGGATAAGTACAAAGAACTTGCCGCTCCAGAACGGCAGCAACCGCTCGAGCATTGCGACCGAGCCTTGGCCGTGGGGGCTCTCCTTCGCGACTCGGCGATACATCGGAAGAACACCTAGCAGCGTGAGCGCGACTATCAGCAACGTTGCGAGCGGCGACAGTGCGCCAGCCGCGAGGAACGCGATGGCCGGCAGGTATGAGAGAGTCGGAAAGTAGTCGACGCCCGTGAGACACATCACCTTGGGCCAGGAGTGCTTGTCTGCGGTCGCCTCAGATGCCTCCGGACCATTCGGCTGCACAGTGTCGCCGAGCATCCAGCGGCCGAATTGTGTCTTGGGCGCTCCACGGCCCGATCCGCCGTCAACGCTCTCGGGAAAGTCGATGATCTTGCGCCTACTCATTGGTTCTCCGTCGCGGATGGGGCAGAGCAATCCTTGCACTTTTTCGAGACTGTGCAGTCCCCCAGATCGGTGATGTTCGTCAGGCCCGAAATGTGAGAACTGGAGCCGAACCTTCGTGGCCGACGCCACGGGCGCCGCTATCGTGGGGGGATGCCGCACCCGCCCCTCCTCGTCGTCATGGGCGTCAGCGGCGCAGGCAAGAGCGTGATCGGGTCACTCCTGGCGGAGCGCCTCGGGTTACCGTTTGCGGATGCGGACGACTTGCACCCCGCCTCCAACGTGCGCGCCATGGCCGCCGGGCGGCCCCTCACCGACGACGATCGCTGGCCTTGGCTCGACGCCGTCGGGGCGGCTTTGGCGCGGGCATCCACTTCGGGACTCGTCATGGCGTGCTCAGCGCTCAAGCGGTCATATCGTGACGCGATTCGAGCGAAGGCTCCGGATGCCCGCTTCGTGCACCTCGACGGAACCCCCGAACTCCTGCGGGCGCGAATCGGGGCAAGAACTGGCCACTTTATGCCCGCGGCCCTGCTGGATTCCCAGCTCGCGGCGCTCGAGCCGCTCGCTCCAGACGAGCCCGGCATGACGGTCTCGATCGACCAGACTCCGATTGAAATCGTCGCGCAAATCGCTGGTATACTCGGGCACTGAACTTCGGCGAGGGAACCACGATGGTTCCGTTATCGACGCGGCGGGTGAGTCACAGGGCTTTTCCTCACGCTGATTTTGCGTTCGAGTTGAAACACGATCTGGGCCCGTAGCCCACTAGGAGAAAAATCATGGCTGACAACGCCAACCACCTCGTCACTGAGGTTCGCGAAAGCTTCGGCAAGGGCGCTGCGCGCAAGATTCGCGCGACCGGCAAGATCCCCGCCGTCATCTACGGCCACGGCAGCGAGCCGCAGCACGTCACGCTCCCGGGTCACGAAGTGTCGCTCATCCTGCGCAAGTCGAACCAGGTGCTCGAGCTCGACATTCAGGGCAAGACTCAGCTCGCGCTCGTCAAGGACGTGCAGAAGGATCCGGTGCGCCAGATCATCGAGCACATCGACCTCATCGTCGTGCGTAAGGGTGAAAAGGTGACGGTCGACATTCCCGTGCACCTCGAGGGCGAGGCGGCTCCCGGCACGAACGTCAACCACGGCTCCAACACGCTGTCTCTCGAGGTCGAGGCGACGCACATCCCCGAGAGCCTCGTCGTATCGATCGAGGGCCTCGAAGAGGGTGCGCACATTCTCGCGAAGGACATCGAGCTCCCGACCGGCGCAGTACTCATCACCGATCCCGAGACGCTCGTCGTCGGTATTACGGGTGCAACCGTTGCCGACCTCGGCGAGTCCGAGTCGACGGATGCCCCGGCCGAAGCAGAGGCCGCAGCCGAGGGCGAAGCCGCCCCCGAGGCCGAGTAATCGCCCTATTCCGTTCGACTCGTCGCATGGATGACGACCACTGGTTGGTAGTCGGGCTCGGTAACCCCGGGCCCGGCTACGCCGGCAATCGTCACAACGTGGGGCACATGGCGCTCGCGGTGCTTGCGGATCGGGCATCCGCTTCGTTCAAGAACCACAAAGCGAACGCGTCGGTCGCCGAGGGTCGAAGCTTCGCGGCCGGACCGCGGCTGATTCTCGCGAAGCCGAACACGTTCATGAATGTTTCGGGCTCGCCTGTTGCCGCCCTCTTGCGCTTCTACAAACTCGAGCCCGCGCGGCTTATCGTCGTGCACGACGAACTCGACATTCCGTTTGACGCTCTGCGCATCAAGCACGGCGGCGGCCACGGCGGTCACAACGGAATCCGTGACATCATCTCGAGCGTCGGCACGGGCGACTTCACGCGCGTGCGCATCGGGATCGGTCGGCCGCCCGGCCGCCAGCCCGCAGCCGACTTCGTTCTCAAGGACTTCGCGGGTACCGAGCGCGAACTTTTGCCCAATGTGTTGGCGGATGCCGCCGACGCGGTAGAGGCGATCGCGA
>JANOOQ010000330.1:0-10709 GCA_031421515.1 Leifsonia sp. | reverse complement strand
CGCGTCGGGTCCACCGTAGATTGCAGAAGCGATAGATCGCGCGGGGTTGACGGATGCGCCGCTCACGGGAATCGCGATCAAGTGGATGACCGTGAGGGTGAGGCCAATCGCGAGGGGCGCGAAGCCGCTCGTCGCGCGGCGGTCGGTAACGCCGAGGATGACGTACAGGAAAACCGCCGTGAGAACGACCTCGGTGATGATGACGGCTACGAGACCGAAGCCCGCGGGAGAGTGGTCACCGAATCCGTTGGACGCGAAGCCTGCCGAGGTAGCGTCGGCGAGGAATCCGGCCGGACCCGTTGCGGCGATGCCGTAGATGATCGTTGCGCCGAGTGCGCCACCTACCAGTTGAGCGAGCACGTAGTAGGGCACGTCTTTCCACGAGAAGCGGCCGGAAGCCGCAGCACCGAGCGTCACCGCTGGATTGAAGTGGCCGCCCGAGATGTGGCCGACCGAGTATGCGCCTGCGATGACCGCGAGGCCCACGGCGAGCGAGATTCCGAGGTAGCCCACGTTTGAGCCCGCGAACAGTGCGGTGCCGAGAACGGCGCCGACGAGAAGAGCGGTGCCGAACATTTCGGCGGTCACTCGCTGGGGTAGCGAAGCCGCGGTGTCGACATTGACATCGGAGTTAGTGACGGTTTTTGCCACGATTGTCCCTTTCCTTTTTTTTGGATACGAATCTTTTAGCTACGAACGGTTCGAGCCTAAAGCCTGCCTGCCGCTTTCAAGGCGATATAGCGGTCGGCGAGTGCGGGCGGCAGATCCTGCGGCGCCCCCGTCACGACTTCGCCGCCCAGCTGGCGGATGGCGGCGGCGACTCGTGCTTGATCGAGCAGTGCGCGCTCCGCGGCTGCGGCTCGATAGACGGAATCGCGCGACGTGCGGTCGAGCGTGGCATCCAGAACCGTGGGGTCGATAACGGATGACACGACCACCATGTGTTTGCGGGCGAGTTGCGGTAGCACCGACAAGAGCCCCCGCGAAGCACCGGGCGCATCGATCGTGGTCGCGAGCACTACGAGGGCCCGGTGCGCCGTCACGGATCGTACGAGACCAGGAACCGCCGACCAGTCCATCTCGATGAGCTCCGGATCGACGGGGGCCATGCTCGAGACCATGCGCGACAGCAACTCTGCGCCCGTCGCGCCTTGAACTCGAGCGCGCACTCGGCGGTCGAAAATCACGAGGTCGACGCGGTCTCCCGCATTCGACGCGAGAGCCGCGAGCAAGAGAGCCGATTCGAATGCGGTGTCGATGCGCGGTTCATTGTCAATTCGTGCGGCAGACGTGCGACCGCTATCGATGATGATGACGACTCTGCGGTCGCGCTCCGGGCGCCACGTGCGCACGACCAAATCGCTTCGCCTCGCGGTTGCACGCCAATCAATCGAGCGAACATCGTCGCCGCGCACGTAGTCGCGCAAGCTATCAAATTCGGTACCGGGGCCGCGCACCATGACGCTCGTCGCTCCATCGAGTTCGCGCAACCGCGCGAGTCTCGACGGCAAGTGCTTGCGTGAATTGAACGGCGGCAGCACCGTGATCGCGCCCGGCACCGCGATGGTGGCTTGGCGCGCCCACAAGCGCAGCGGTCCGAACGACCGGATCGTCACGTGACTCGCTCGGCGCTCCCCGCGTCGAAACGGCGTGAGCGTCATCGTGATCGCGCGCCGCTCGTGAGCGGGCACCGTGAGAGCAGTCACGCGCGGTGTCGCCCGAACCGAGGGCTGCCACCCGTCACGGATGACCCCGCGCATGCTGCGCGAGCCGTTGTTCGTGACGAACAGAGTGGATTGCACGGCCTCCCCAAGCCGCACCCGATTGGGCAGCTCTCGGCTCAACCCGACACGCCGAGGTGACCCGGCGATCGCAACATCCACTGACCCAAGCACGACGACGAACAGTAGCCACAGCCAGAACACGGCGGGCTCGCCCGTCGCCACGAGCGGCACAACGCCGAGCGCGACGAGGGCGACGAACCAACCGGAGACGGCCATTAGCGCGGCATCAAATCGGTACTTGGACTTGCTGCAGAATCGAGCGCAAGATCGCGTCGGCAGACACGCCCTCGAGTTCGGCTTCTGGTCGCAGCTGGATGCGGTGGCGCATGACGGGGAGCACCATGGCTTGCACGTGGTCGGGAGTGATCGCGTCGAACCCGTTGAGCCACGCCCACGCTTTAGAGGCCGCAAGCAGAGCGGTCGACCCACGCGGGCTCACTCCGAGCTTGACGGAGGGGCTCTGTCGCGTGGCTCGAGCCAGATCGACGGTGTAGCCAATGACGTCGGCAGACGCTCCGACCTTCGTGACCGCTGCTTGAGCTGCGGCGATGTGCTTCGCATCGAGCACGGGTGTGACGCCCGCTGCGACGAGATCGCGCGGGTTGAAGCCAGCCGCGTGACGCGTGAGGATGTCAACCTCGTTCTCCCGCTCGGGCAGGTCGAGCACGAGCTTGAGCAAGAATCGGTCGAGCTGGGCTTCAGGCAACGAATATGTGCCTTCGTACTCGATGGGGTTCATCGTCGCGGCGACCATGAACGGCACGGGTAGTTTGCGAGTCGTACCGTCGACAGACACTTGACGCTCTTCCATTGCCTCGAGCAGCGCGGATTGCGTCTTAGGTGGTGTGCGGTTGATCTCGTCTGCGAGCAGGATGTTCGTGAACACTGGCCCCGCGCGAAACTCGAACTCGCCCGCTTTCGCGTCGTACACGAGGGAGCCCGTGACGTCACCCGGCATGAGGTCGGGGGTGAATTGCACTCGCTTGGTCTCGAGCTTGAGCGCGTGGCTCAAGGTGCGCACGAGGAGCGTCTTGGCGACCCCAGGAACGCCCTCGAGCAGTACGTGTCCACCCGCGAGGAGCGCGATCGTGAGGCCCGTGACGGCAGCGTCTTGGCCCACGACGGCCTTGCCAATCTCGGTGCGCAGCTGTGCAAAGGATTGCCTCAATTGAGCGTCAGTCATGTGTCGATTCTTCCGTATCTTGGGGTCAGGGTTTGGTCAATCGTGCGACGTCACGTTCGAGCGTGAGCAGGGCATCCGAATACGACACGAGATCGCGATCGGATTGTGGCTCGGCGTCGACGAGGAGTCTGCGGATGTCGGTGGGCTGCGCACTCGTGATGCTCGCGACCGCGGCGATTACGTCATCGACCGACGCGATGCGCGGCAAGCCACACGCGGCTCCAAGTCGTTGGATAGAACCGATTCGCAGCGAATCCAAGGCCCGCAACCTCGATGATGACCGCTCATAGAGCCGAGCGCGGCCGAGCATCGTTTCGCTCGATCGCACGGTCACGGGTAGATTTTCGATCACGAGCGGACCGAGTCGGCGTCCGCGCCAAATCGCGGCAACGATGAACGTGATGACGAGCAGGCTGAGCACCGGCGTCACCCACGCGGGCGTGAGTTCGCCGATCGTCTCGGGGCCCGTGCTCTCGAGGTCACCGAAGGTCGGCACGTACCACACGAGAGTCTCGGTCTCGCCGAGGAGCCCGAGAGCGAACGCGGCGTTTCCGTCGCGAATGATGAGTTCGTTCGTGAGGGCGCCCGTCGCGCCGAGGATCGTGAGCGCGTCGGAACCGCGCCGCAGCTCGATGAGCGAGAAGACGTCGTTGCCGCTGCCGAGGCACTGCTGCGCGTCGGCGGATGCATCGATCACTCGGTACCCGGAACCGTCGCCCGAAACGGTCTCGGCACGCTCCACGGTCGGCACGTCGCAATCCGCCTCGAGCAACTCGTCGACGAACCCGGCTTGCGCCACTTCGGGTGCTACCGCGCGCAACTCGCTGAATGTGGCATCCGCTAAGACAACGCGCTGGGCCAAGCCGACCGCTTGCTCAAGCTTCGGGTCCGTCAGATAGAGACCGTCATCGTGAATGAAGAGGGTCGCATTGCTTGCGTTGTCGATCGCTCGCTCGGTTTCGTCGAGAGTGGATGTTAAGACCACCGTCACTCCCTGATTCCTCAGCACTTCGATGAGCGCCTTCGCGCCGTTCGGCGCTGGACTCGTCGGATCGAGGCGAGTGCCCGAGTTCGCAGCGCCGATCGCCGCGAACGTGGTGAGCGCGATGATGAGTGCGAAGAGGGCCGTGACGAGCCAAAACAACGATCGGCGCAAGACGATGCCGACTTTGGGCGTGAGGACTGCCTGATCTCTCATGCGCGCGCTGTCTCGAGCAGCGGCCGCGCCGATCGAAGGTCTGCCTCGAGCCCGGCGATGATGGCAAAGCCCTCGGCAGTCGCGGTGCGGTCGAGGTAGCGCACGTCGTCGAACGCGACGGCGGCCGCGGCGAGCTTCGCGGCCGAGGGTGGGAATGCGGCGCTCGCGGTTGCGGCGAAGCGCCGCGCGGTTGTGCCGGGGGTCGTGGACACGATCGTTCGCTCGGCGAGCCCACGCGCGATCGCTCTGAACATTTCCGCGACGGCCGCCGTGTAGTCACCGCGAGCGGCGGCGGCTTCGGCGTCTTGCCTCATGCGAGTGGATGTGCGTGCGTCATCGTCACCGAAGAGCGCACCGACGACCGCGCTTCGACGATTCAGCCGCGGAACGCCAAAGATGAGAAACGCGACGATGATTCCCACGACGAAGAGGCCAACTATGACCGCGAGACCCAGCGCTGGAGGACCTTGAGCCTGGCCAAACTGGAGGGAGTCGAACCAGTCGGCAATGCTCTTGGCGATGCGGTCGAAGAGGGTCGGCTGAGCCGCTTGATAAACGGGTTTCGACAGCTCTTCGATGAGCCACTCGGTCGCTTCGTCTGGCTCGGGATCGACGGGGATCTCGATCGAAATCACGATGCAGTCGCGCGTGCGAGGTAGGGATCCGACACGCTCGAATCACCCGAGTTTCGCGCTTCGACGAATCGAGTGAGTTCTAGATCGAGGCCTTCTTTGCGCATCCGAAGATCGATGTAGATGAGTCCAGTCGTCGCGGTTTGCACAACCGCCGCGATCGCCCCGAACACGAGAGCGATGACGACCGAGAACACTGAGATAACAATCAAGACGACGGTGCCCCCCGACTCCTCGCCGTTGGGATTGACGAGAAAGCCCCCAAAGCTCGCAAGAATCGAGAGCGGCGTCGAGACGATGCTCGCCGCGACCTGCACGATGACGGCAACGAGCAATTGAATTCCGAGGGTCTTCCAGAAGTACCCCATCGTGAGGGACCACGCACGCGGAATTGCTTGCCGCAACGGCAGCCGCTCGAGCATGAGCACGCTCGGTACGAGCGCGAGTCTTGTCGCTAACCAGAAGGCGACTACTACCGCGCCGAGCCCCGCCGCAATTGCCAGCAGCACGCCAGCGACGACGCCAGCCGTGCCCCCGAAGCCGATGATGAGGCCGATGAGCAGCGACACGACTCCGATCGCGACAACGACGGCCGTCGTGATGATGAGAGTCCACCCGATGAGGGCTCCCATGCGACCCTTCGCGGCTCGCCACAAGCCACCAAGTTTGAGTTTTTCGCCGACGGTTCCGCGCGCGACCTCGAGCACAACGACGCCTTGCAATACGGCTCCCAAGACGATCGAGAGCACGAGCGGAACGAACGCCGCCAGAATCATGATCGCGACAGTGCCGGCTTCGATCGTCGCCGCGTCCGCTCCCGTCGCACTAGCTACTCGGGATACCGCAAAGAACGTGATGACGCCGATGACGAGGAAGGTGAATACAGAAATGACCCCCGTGAGCACGAGTGAGAATCCGAACATCGGTCGCGGATTGCGCCGCAAAACCTGAAACGACGCGCTGAGCATCGTGCCGAGGGTGAGCGGTCGAAGCGGAATGAGTCCGGGCTTCGGCGGTGGCGTCCATCCCGCGGGCGCTTGACCGGGCGCCGTCGGACTAGCCGCGCCCGGCGCGCCAGTGGGCGCGGCAAAAGGGGAAGCAGCAGTGCCGGCGGCCGAATCAACCGGAGCCTGCCAAGGGGAGTTGTCAGTCACGAATCGCCTCTCCGCCCGTAGGCTCGCCCTCGAACGGGCAATCAGTCGCACTCATGCTTTCACACTCGACTACTCTTGTGCGAAAGCTCCGACACCCAGTTCGATGTACTTTTTTCAGTGAGTTGAGGGCAAGTGAACGCGCGAATTCTGGTAGTTGACGATGACACCGCACTTGCGGAGATGATCGGCATTGTCTTGCGGACCGAGGGCTTCGATCCGCATTTCTGCGGCGACGGCACTGGCGCTCTCGCGGCCTTCCGGTCGACGAAGCCCGACCTCGTACTGCTCGATCTCATGCTGCCCGGAATCAACGGAATTGACGTGTGCGCGAGCATCCGCGAAGAATCAGGCACGCCCATCATCATGCTCACGGCGAAGAGCGACACCGCCGACGTCGTCAAGGGCCTCGAGAGCGGCGCAGACGACTACGTCGTCAAGCCGTTCAATCCCAAGGAACTCGTCGCGCGAATTCGCACGCGCCTTCGCCCGGCGACCGAATCCATGACGGGCACGTTGCACGTTGGTGATTTGGAGGTGGATGTCGCGGGCCACGAGGTAAAGCGCGGCGACACGAAGATCAACCTCACGCCCCTCGAGTTCGAACTTTTGCTCGCACTCGCGCTCAAGCCGCAGCAAGTGTTCACTCGCGAAATGCTGCTCGAGCAAGTGTGGGGCTACCACTACAAGGCAGACACCCGTCTCGTGAATGTGCACGTGCAGCGTCTTCGCGCGAAGGTCGAAGAGGATCCCGACAACCCCAGGATCGTAATGACGGTGCGCGGGGTCGGCTATCGCGCAGGCGCCACTAGCTAGATAGATGCGCTATTTCGAGTGGCGCGCGTGGGTCGCGAGGCTCGCGCACCTGTGGCGATCGTCGCTGCAAGTGCGCACGGTCGCGATCGCTGTCGTGCTCTCGTCGATCGCCGTGTTCATCATCGGTGGCTACATGTCGTTTAGCGTCGGGACCAACTTGTTCGATGCACGCCGCGCTCAATTGACGAGCACGTCCGAAAACGCGACGCTCGCGGGCCAGCGCATATTCGACGAAGCCGCGGAGCAACTCGGCACGGAAGATCTCGAGCTGACCATGCAATCGGCGGCCGACGCGATCGCAAGCACGGCCTCGACGACGGAAGGCACTCAATTCGCGATCCTGCGAAGCTCGAACGAGACGAGCCAAGGTAACCCTCAAGACATCACGTCGCGCGACCTCGAAGTCGACACTCTCATCACCGACGAGTTGCGTGCGGCGGTTGAAGGCTCGGCGGAGAAGCGTACGCACTGGCAATCGATCGGAATCGCGCAAGACGACGGTTCGGTCTTGCCGGGGCTCGTCGTTGGGTCGACTCTCGACATTCGCGGATCGCAGTACGGGCTCTACCTGATCTACAACATTCTCGATGCGCAAGAGACACTCGGGTTTGTGCAGCAGACGCTCATCATCGGCCTACTCGCGCTCATCGTGCTCATCGGTGCAGTGACGTACATCGTCGTTCGACTCGTCGTAGGACCCGTTCAACTCGCGGCCGAAACGAGTGAAAAGCTCGCGGCGGGGCAACTCGAGGTGCGCATCCCCGTCAAGGGCGAAGACGTCATCGCGACGCTCGCTCGCTCGTTCAACGGAATGGCCGCGAGCATGCAAAACCAGATCACGCGCCTCGCGGCTCTCTCTCGAGTGCAACAGCGATTCGTGTCGGACGTGTCACACGAGCTGCGCACTCCGCTCACGACGATCCGGCTCGCTGGCGACGTCTTGTACGACCAGCGCGGCACGTTCCCACCCGCGACCGCTCGGACCGCCGAGCTTCTCCACACTCAAGTCGAGCGGTTCGAATTGCTCCTCGCCGATCTGCTCGAAATGAGCCGCTATGACGCGGGAGCGGCCGACATGGAGACGGAACCCACGAACCTCGTACGGCTCGTGGAAGACGCGATCGAGAGCGTGGCGTCCCTCGCCGAGTCGAAGGGCTCGGACGTGCGACTCGTCGCCCCGGGCGGCTACTTCGAGGCCGAGGTCGACAGTCGGCGCATCCGTCGGATCCTGCACAACCTGCTTGGAAACGCGATCGACCACGGCGAGGGCAAGCCCATCGTCGTGTGGGTCGACAGCGACACCGACGCCGTCGCGATTGCCGTGCGCGATTACGGAGTCGGCATGACGGCTGCCGCGATGGAGCGCGTCTTCGACCGGTTCTGGCGAGCCGACCCGTCGCGCCAACGCGTCACGGGAGGAACAGGCCTCGGGCTCGCGATCTCGCTCGAAGACGCTGCCCTGCACGGCGGCTGGCTCGAAGTGTGGTCTGCCGAGGGCGCAGGTTCGTGCTTCCGCTTGACGCTGCCTCGAGTGCAAGGGGCCGAACTGCGGTCATCGCCGCTCGAACTTCCGCCCGACGACGAGCCCGAAATCGAGGTGCTCGATGCGTAGAGCACTCGTTATATTCGTTGCCGTCACGCTCGCGCTCACGGGGTGCGTGGGCATTCCGACCTCGGGAGGGGTGCAAACAGGGCCGCTCATGGACGACCAACTCGACCCCGAGTTCAGCGTGTTGCCTTCAGGGCCCGTGCCTGGATCGAGTCAAGAGGAGATTCTCGAAGACTTCATGTTTGCGCTGAGTGGGCCGCAAAACGACTACGCGACCGCGCGGCAGTTTCTCACCAACTCGCTTGCGGTCGAGTGGGACCCTGACGCTAGTGCGATCATTCGCACGGGCATCCCGTCGACGACACCGGGACCCGTCACAAACACGCTCTCGTACACCGTGACGAGCCGCGCTCAAGTGGACGAAGACGGCTTGTATCGCGAGACCGAGGTTGCGTCGCAAACTCTCGACTTCACCTTTGAGCAGCAAGACCGCGAGTGGCGAATCAGCGCTGCACCCGACGGCATCGTCTTGTCGCAGCCGAGCTTCAACGTCGTGTTTACCGAGCGAGCGCTGTACTTCTTCGACCCGAGCTACGGCTATCTCGTGCCCGACGTGCGGTGGTTCCCCTCGCGGTCGACCGTGCCAGTGCGAATCGTCAGCGCGTTGCTCGCGGGCCCCGCGAGTTGGCTCCAGCAAGGCGTAGTAGTGAGCGCGTTCCCGACCGCGACGACTCTCGAAACCGCTCGCATCGAGTCGGGAACCGCGACGGTCGAGCTCAGTGGTGAGGCTCTCTCGTCGAGCCAGCAAGAACGCGACCGCATGAGGCAACAGCTTGCTGCGACGCTTGACGTCGCGACGGTCGTCATGACAGTCGGCGGAATCGAGCTAGCGGTTCCGGATGCGAGTACCGACGCACTCACGAACCCGACCGTCGAGGGTGCGGTGCTCATCGGCACGGGTACCGAGTTCGGTTTCGACACGGGTGATGGAATCTCCCAGATCGATGGCTTGAGCGAGAAGGTCGTCGAGGCGGGCGCGACCGGCGCGACGCTCGCGTCTGACAACAAGCAGACGGTGACGTTCCTCGCGCCCGCTGGCGTGTTGCTCGCTCGCTCGAGCGGTGACGAAGCGATTGTGCTCGACGGCCGGCCGGGACTCATCACGCCGTCGATCGACCCGTTCAGGTTTGTCTGGTCGGTTCAAGGCGGCAGTGCCGCGTCGCTCACGACGTTCGAGGTCGATGGCACCCAGCACTCCGTGCAATCCGCGTTGCCCGCCGACGCTCGAATCGTGTCGCTCGACGTGTCGAGAGACGGAGCGCGCCTGCTCATGTTCTTGTCGACGAGCGTTGGCCCCAAGCTCATCGTCGCGGGGATCATCCGTCAACAAGCAACGAACGTGCCGACGAGTCTCGGGGAGTTCTTTGAACTGCCGGGCGTGAACGGCTCGCCCGTGGATGCCACGTGGGTCGACGACCGAACGGTCGCCGTGCTCACCCGCAGCAGTGACGTGTCGCCCGTGACGATCATCGAGGTTGGTGGCCCGAGCGCTCCACTCGGCCAATTGCCCGACGCGACGGCGATTGCGGGCGGGAACAACGCAACCGCTGGCCTGAGGGTTCTTCGCTCGAGCGGCGAGGTCTGGCGCACGCAAGGCGGCGGTTGGGTGAGCACGAGCGTGACCGCCTCCTTCATCGCGACGAAGCAATAGCGTTCTCCACCGTTTTCGCCCGGCGGCGCCTCTCGCGAGCGTCGCGTGCGATCGTCGGGGGGTGTTCACAGCCGCTATTCGAGACGCTATTCGAGACGCCCTTCGAGACGCGTGGGCGCTCCTCGCGCCCGTCGATTGCGCGGGATGTGAGTCGCCCGACAGGGCGTTGTGCGGCTCGTGCCGTCGCGCGCTCGTCGCCGACGTCACGGCACGGCAGGGGCCAGTCGGCGTGCGCGTGCACACGGCGCTTCGCTACGAGGGGGTTGTGCGACGCGTCATCCTGCAACTCAAGGAACAGGGCCGAACGGATGCCGCAGCCGCCCTCAGCGCGCCCCTCGCCGCCGCGATCGCGGCGGCCCTCGACGCGGCTCCTGCCGCGGCGCTCGTGCCCATTCCCTCGAGTCGCGCGGCGTACCGCCGCCGAGGGTACGACCCCGTGACACTGCTCTTGCGCTCGAGCGGCTTGCGACCAGAACGGCTGCTTGCGCGGGGCAGGCGCACGGGCATCCAAAAGGCACTCGGGGTCGAAGAGCGAGCAGAAAACCTGCGTGGGGCGTTCGTCGCAGTGCGGCACCTGACGGGTCGGCGGGTGATCCTCGTGGACGACGTGCTGACGTCTGGAGCGACGCTCGGAGAGGCGACGCGGGCCATTCGAGCGGCCGGAGGAGAGGTTTGCGGAGCCGCG
>JANOOQ010000329.1:0-2512 GCA_031421515.1 Leifsonia sp. | reverse complement strand
CCACCCACGCTGGCGCGCGTGGCGGCCAGACACGAGTCCGGGCGACGTTCGTCCCGAATCGTAGGGAGCCGCGGCCAGGGTTCACTGGTCACTACCAGTTGCCGCACGTAGGGTTAAGAATATGAACCCCAGACTCTTCATGCTCGGAATAGGAATCGCCGTCGGATACGTTCTCGGCACGCGCGACGGCCGAGAGCGGTACGACGCCATGAAAGCCAAGGTCGTGGGCGTGTGGGAAGACCCGCGCGTCACGAAGGCACGCAACGACGTCGAGGCGTATGCGCGCCAGCAAGCGCCGATCATCCGCGAGCGCGCTGAAGCCGTCGCCAAGGCGGCGCCCGGAGTCGTCGCCGATGTCGCGAAAGACGTGAGCGAAAAGGTTGCGTCGACCGCGAAGGACGTTGCCGGAAAAGCAACCGCTACCGCGAAAGACGTCGCGTCGAAAGTGACGGACGTTGCAAGCGACGTTCGCGATCAGGCGGTCCGTGTCGCAGCCGATCTGCGCGAACGTGGCGAAGCCGTTGTCGGCAACGCCGCCGCAACCGCCGGCGAGGCGCGCGAGAAGATCATGGACGTTCTCGACGACGAAGACGACCCCAAGCCAACAGATCGTTAGCGGATGCGCCCCGCGCCAACTAGGCGGGAGGCAGAATGAGCGGCCCTGTGAGCGGGACCATTCCGCTCAACCGTTCAGGCGACAGCACATGGCTTACGTCGGCCGCCGTCATGAGTCCTGCTTCGACCACGAGATCCTTGATCGACGCGTTCGTCGTGAGCGCCGTGTGCGCGAGTGTCGCGGCAGCCGCATAGCCGATGTAGGGCGTAAGGGCCGTCACGACTCCGACGCTCGACTCGACTTGCATCGCGAGTCGCTCGATGTTCGCCGTGATCCCGTCGATGCAATTGACGCGGAGCGTGTAACACGCGTTCGTCATCCACGCGAGCGACTGAAGGATCGAGTGGGCAATGACAGGTTCAAACGCGTTGAGCTGTAGTTGCCCGGCTTCCGCGGCTGCCGTGACCGTGGCATCCGCACCGATCACGCTGAATGCGACTTGATTGACGACCTCGGGAATGACCGGGTTGACCTTGCCGGGCATGATCGACGAGCCTGCCTGGCGAGCGGGGAGGAAGATCTCGCCGAGGCCCGCTTGCGGACCGCTCGAGAGCAGGCGCAAGTCGTTGCAGATCTTCGAAAGTTTCACTGCCGCGCGCTTGAGCGTTCCGCTCAAAGTCATGAATATGCCCGCATCACTCGTAGCTTCGATGAGGTCGAATGCTGTCTGCATGTTTAGCTCGGTGACCTCGGAGAGGTGCTTGCGCACGGCTTCCGCGTAGCGGGGATCTGCCGTTATTCCCGTGCCGATTGCGGTCGCGCCCATATTGATTTCGTTCATCCACGGAATTACTTCGCTCAAGCGGTCGAAGTCTTCTTCAAGCGTGTGGGCGAATCCGCTGAACTCTTGGCCAAGCGTCATGGGCACGGCGTCTTGCATTTGGGTGCGGCCGATCTTGAGGATGCTGTTGAACTCTCGACCCTTCGCCGCGAAGGATGCAGTGAGCAGCTTGTGCTCGGCGAGGAGCCGCTTGAGGCCGATGACCATCGCGAGCTTGATCGCGGTCGGATACACGTCGTTCGTCGATTGGCTTCGATTCACGTCATCGATCGGGCTGAGCTTCGCGTAGTCACCCTTTGCGAAGCCCATGAGCTCGAGCCCTCGGTTCGCGATGACTTCGTTCGCGTTCATGTTCGTCGACGTACCCGCGCCACCCTGGATGACACCGACGCAGAATTCGTGGTGGAGACCACCCGCAATGATTTCGTCACACACTTGGTTGATGATGCGCGCTTTGTCGGGCTCGATGACCCCGATTTCAAAATTTGCGCGAGCCGCGGCTTGCTTCACGAGCGCGAGAGCCACGATGAGATCGGGATAGTTGTAGATCGCCCTGCGTGTGATGGGGAAGTTCTCTAGCGCGCGAGCGGTGTGGATTCCCCAATAGGCGCCAATCGGGATCGACATCGATCCGAGCGAATCGGATTCCTCACGAGTAGCGGTCGTGTGCGGCGCTTGTGGCTTACGGGCCATCGTCGATCTCCTTTGACTGGCGACCTTCAACTTTACGGCCAGATTCCCAGCCATAGCTTGTTATCGTCGTCGGATGCCCAGTATTTTCCGCACATCTTTCAGTCTCGCGCTCGGAGCCGGCGTTGTATGTGCGCTTGCGGCGTGCACGCCGTCGTCGAACCCCGTTGTCGATCAACCCGTGCCCGCACTCACGAACCCCTCCGCGACGGGCGGGGCGACGTCTTCGCTTCCCTCGTGCGAAGCAATCGCGGCTGAGCTCGGCAGCCTCGACGACGCGCTCACCTACAACCTCGATGTGTCGACGTCACAGACCGCTGAAGAAGCGTATGACCAGCGTGTGTGCGTGTTCACGAGCGAAGACTTCTCGACGCAACTCGGCGTGACGATCGCGACGATCGCGTTCCAACAAGCCGAACTCGACG
>JANOOQ010000328.1:0-1866 GCA_031421515.1 Leifsonia sp. | reverse complement strand
CCTCGCAAGCATTCACGTTTGGCCGAAGCCTCGCGGTGCAATTCCACCCCGAACTTACCGGTGAGAGTCTCACCGGATGGCTCGACGAGGGTGGCAAAGAAGAGGTCGAGGCCGACGGTCAAAACCCCAGCGCATTGCTTGCTCACACTCGCGCTGAAGAGGCCGCCGCGATCGAGCGCACGAACGAGCTTGTGGACGCCTTCCTCGACCGCGTCGCGAGACTGCCCGGCTAACGCCTGTTGCTCGCCGAGCCGCACGCCCGTTTAGCGGAGCGTATCGAGCGCGTCGACCACTCGGCTCGACTCGGTGTCTGGATTCACGAACGCGAGCCGCAACACCGTGCGGTCGTGCCACCTCGTTGGCACGCACAGAATCGTGCCGCGCCGTGCTCGCTCCCGCGACCACGAGTCGTATTGCGCATCTGTGAACCCCGGTCGTTCGAATAGCAGAACAGACAACTCGGGTTCTCGCACGAGCTTCAAGTGATCGGATGCCCGGATCGACTCCGCGACTTCCCGCGACGTCGTAAGGCACTTCTCGACGGCGTCGCGGTACTTGTCCGTTCCGTGGGTCGCGAGACTGAACCACAAGGGGAGTCCCCGCACGCGGCGCGAGAGGTGCAGCGCGAGTTCGCTCGGATTCCACACGTCGCGGTCGACGTGGTCGAGGTAACTCGCGTGTTGCGCGTGCGTCGCGCGCGCGAGAGCTGGCTCGCGATACACGAGCGCGCAGCAGTCGTAAGGCGCAAATAGCCACTTGTGCGGGTCAACGATGAAACTGTCCGCGAGCTCGATTCCGTCGAACAGGGGGCGAACACTTGGGGCCGTGAGGGCGGCGCCACCGTATGCACCGTCGACGTGCATCCATACTCCAAACTCGCGGCACACCTCGGCGACGTCGCGCAAGTCGTCGACGATTCCCTCGTTGGTCGTGCCCGCGGAAGCGACGACGACGCACACGTCGGGATGCTGTTGCAGAACCTCGCGCAAGGCCGGGCCCGTCAGGTGCCCGCGCTCGTCGATCGGCACGTCGACAATCTCGAGCTCGAGCGCGCGCGCCGCCGAGTTGATCGAGGAGTGCGCGTTCGAGGTGCACGCCAGCTGCCAGCCTCCCGGCGGCCTGCCTCCGCGACGAGTCTTTGCGGTTTCTCGAGCCGTCATGAGTGCCGAAAGGTTTCCTGATGTGCCACCCGAGACGAAGCATCCACCCGAACCCTCGGGCCAGCCCAATAGACCGACGATCCAGGCGAGGGCTTCGTTCTCGGCGAAGATTGCGCCCGCGCCGGCCTCCCACAACCCGCCGAAGATGTTCGCGGCGCTCGTCACGAGATCGAAGGCCACGGCCGCTCGAGTCGGGGCCGCCGCAATGTAGGCGAGGTTGAGGGGGTCGTCTTGCGAGCGAGTCGCGGGCTCGAGAATCTCGTCGAAAATGCGCAAGGCCTCACGCCCGCCGATTCCGCCGGGAACGATCGTCGGGCCGGCGAGGGCCGCGAGCTCGGTCGCGGAGTGCGCGCTCGAGAGCGGATCGGTGTGTCTCACGACGCGGCTCGCTGTCCAGTCGATAGCGAGCCGCACGACCTCAGATTCGTCGCCCCAAATCTCGTGAGGCTCGGGAGGCTGGGGGATCGGGGTCATGGCGCGATACTAAGCGAGCTCAACGCGCACGGGAAACCGCTTGATGCCGTTGACGAAGTTGCTGCGCAATCGCGAGACCTCCCCGGTCGCCGTCATCGACGAGATGCGCGGCAGGAGGTTCTCGAACATGATCCGGATCTCGAGCCGGGCGAGCGCGTTGCCGAGGCACATGTGCGGTCCGCCGCGGCCGAAGGCCATGTGCTCGTTGGGGCTGCGCGTGACATCCATGACG
>JANOOQ010000327.1:0-3964 GCA_031421515.1 Leifsonia sp. | reverse complement strand
GTCGTCGACTTCATCCAGGTGTGGGGATTCCCTGCGATCTTCAATGTCGCCGACATCGCGATCGTCTCGAGCATGGGGCTCTTCATCATCTTGACGCTGCGCGGAGTGTCGCTCGATGGAACGAGAGCGGCGCGCGAACCCAAGGCCGAGCCCTCGGCGCCCGATCCTTCTTGAGCTGATCGTGGAGTCGAGAAGCCTCTTCGTGCCGGATGGGCTCGCTGGCGAGCGCGCGGACTCTGCGATCGCCAAGCTCCTCGGCTTCTCGCGCACGTTTGCTGCCGAAGTAGCTGCTGCTGGGGGAGTAGTGCTCGACGGCGAGGTTCTCGGTAAGTCTGATCGTCTGCCTGCGGGCGGTTGGCTCGAAGTGAGTTGGGAATCCCGAGTCGAGCCATCCATCGTGCCCGTTGTGGTTGCCGATCTTGCAATTGTGCACGACGATGACGACATCGTCGTCGTCGACAAACCCCCAGGCGTTGCAGCGCACCCGAGTATCGGTTGGGACGGACCCACTGTGCTGGGAGCTCTTGCCGGCGCGGGCTTTCGGATCGCGACATCCGGTGCGGCGGAGCGAGCGGGAGTCGTGCATCGGCTCGACGTCGGAACGAGTGGGCTCATGGTCGTGGCTAAGACCGAGCACGCGTATTCGGCGCTCAAACGCGCGTTTCACGATCGCGAAGTGAAGAAGATCTATCACGCTGTCGTACAGGGCCACCCCGATCCGCTCGCGGGAACCATCGACGCTCCCATCGGGAGGCATCCCGGTGCAAGTTGGAAGTTCGCCATTACCGCAGACGGCAAGCCGAGCGTGACGCACTACGAGACGCTCGAGGCATTCCCCTCGGCGTCGCTGCTCGAGATTGAGCTCGAGACGGGGCGTACTCATCAGATTCGCGTGCACATGGCCGCACAACGGCACCCGTGCGTTGGAGATGCGATGTATGGCGCCGACCCGACGATCTCGGCGCGTTTGGGCCTCACGCGCCAGTGGTTGCTCGCCAAGCGACTCGGATTCGAGCATCCGGCAACGAGGCAATTCGTTGAGTTCGAGAGCCCGTATCCGCCCGACCTTCAACACGCACTTGAGGTACTTCGAGGCGACTAGGGCGCGTCAGTTGTAGTGCTCGCGACGCTCGGGCTTAGTCTGGATTTCCCAAGCCCCGGAGACAACTCGTGCCCCCCAGTAACGACTCATTTGTGCACTTGCACGTGCACAGCGAGTATTCGATGCTGGATGGCGCGGCGCGAGTCGCTCCCTTGTTGGATGCCGCGGTTGCCGGAGGCATGCCTGCCATCGCAGTTACCGACCACGGCAACATGTTCGGGGCATATGACTTCTGGAAGACCGCGACCGCAAAGGGCATCAAGCCCATCATCGGCACCGAGGCGTACATCACTCCTGGCACAGCGCGTGGTGACAAGACGCGCGTGCGGTGGGGTGACAGCCACCAACAGCAAGACGACGTCGGAGGTTCGGGCGCGTATACCCACATGACTCTGTTGTCTGAAAACAACGAAGGGATGCACAACCTCTTCCGGTTGTCGTCGCTCGCGTCCCTCGAGGGGCAGTACTTCAAGCCACGCATGGACCGCGAGCTGCTGAGTCGCTACGCGAAGGGGATCATCGCGACGACGGGGTGCGTCGGTGGCGAAGTGCAGACGCGGCTTCGACTCGGTCAATATGAGGAAGCACGCAAGGCGGCATCCGATTTCCGCGACATCTTTGGCCCGGGTAATTTCTACGCCGAAATCATGGACCACGGAATCGACATCGAGCGCCGCACGATGAACGACCTTTTGAGGCTCGCGAAAGAACTCGACTTGCCGCTCGTCGCAACGAATGACTTGCACTACACGCACGCTCACGATTCGACGGCGCACGCTGCGCTCTTGTGTGTGCAATCGGCGTCGACTCTCGACGATCCCAACCGATTCAAGTTCGACTCCGACGAGTTCTATTTGAAGTCGGCCGCGCAAATGCGCGAGCTGTTTCGCGATTACCCGGATGCGTGCGACAACACTCTGTTGATCGCCGAGCGGTGCGAGATATCGTTCGAGAAGCGCGATCTTATGCCCAGATTCCCCGTGCCCTCGGGCGAGACCGAGGCGTCTCTCTTCGAGAAGGAGGTCGCAGCGGGAATGGCGCGCCGATTCCCAAGCGGTGTCGACGAGGCGCATCGTGCGCAGGCCACGTACGAGGTCGATGTCATCACCCAGATGGGCTTTCCCGGGTACTTTCTCGTGGTCGCCGATTTCATCGCATGGGCGAAGGCGCAGGGCATACGCGTCGGGCCGGGTCGTGGCTCCGCAGCGGGCTCTATGGCGTCGTTCGCCATGGGAATCACCGAACTCGACCCGCTCGCACACGGTCTCATTTTTGAGCGGTTTCTCAACCCCGAACGTGTATCGATGCCGGATGTTGACGTCGATTTCGACGACCGGCGCCGGCCCGAAGTCATTCGCTATGTGACAGAAAAGTACGGAGACGACCGAGTCGCTCAGATCGTGACGTATGGAACGATCAAGGCGAAGCAAGCGCTCAAGGACTCCGCTCGCGTGCTCGGAATGCCCTATTCGGTGGGCGAAAAACTCACGAAGGCCATGCCGCCACCCGTCATGGGCAAAGACATGTCCCTGGGCGACGTTCACGATCCCGAGGCGGATCGCTACAAAGAAGCCGCAGACCTACGCGCACTCGTCGAGACCGACGCGGACTCGGCGCGAGTCTTCGAAACGGCCAAGGGAATCGAGAACCTCAAGCGACAGTGGGGCGTCCACGCCGCTGGAGTGCTCATGTCGGCCGAGCCGCTCATCGACGTGCTTCCCATCATGAAGCGTGAGGATGACGGCGCGATCATTACGCAATTCGACCAGCCGCCGTTAGAAGATCTTGGCTTGCTCAAAATGGACTTCTTGGGGTTGCGCAACCTCACGGTCATCGAAGACGCCCTGCGCATGATTGAAGCCAATACGGGCTCGGCGCTCACGATCGAAGACCTCGATCTCGACGCGGACGAGAAGACCTACGCTCTACTCGCGCGCGGTGAGACTCTCGGGGTATTCCAGCTCGATGGTGGCCCCATGCGCTCGCTGCTCAAGCAGCTCAAGCCCACAAACTTCGAAGACATTTCGGCAGTCATCGCGCTCTACCGCCCCGGACCTATGGGCATGAACTCGCACACGAAATACGCTTTGCGCAAGAACGGGCTCGAGCAAATCGACTCGATTCATCCCGAGCTGGAAGAGCCGCTTCGCGACATTCTCGACACGACGTTCGGTCTCATCGTCTATCAAGAGCAAGTCATGTCGGTTGCGCAAAAGGTCGCTGGCTTCACTCTCGGTCAAGCGGATGTTTTGCGCCGTGCGATGGGCAAGAAGAAGAAGAGCGAACTCGATAAGCAATTCGCTGACTTCGAGGCAGGAATGCTCAGCAACGGGTACAGCAAGGGCGCCGTAAAGGTGTTGTGGGACACGCTCATGCCGTTTGCCGACTACGCCTTCAATAAGGCTCACAGCGCCGGCTATGGCGTGCTGAGCTATTGGACGGGCTACCTTAAGGCGAATCATCCGGCCGAATACATGGCGGCGCTGCTCACGAGCGTGGGTGACTCGAAAGACAAGCTCGGTTTGTACTTGAGCGAATGCCGACGCATGGGAATTCGCGTGCTCGCTCCCGATGTTAACGAATCCAGCGTTGACTTCGCCGCGAGCGATGGCGACGTGCGATTCGGGCTTGGCGCCGTGCGCAACGTCGGCTACGCCGTGGTCGAGCTCATCGCGAGATCTCGCGCCGAGAAGGGACGTTTCACCTCGTTCCACGACTTCTTGCGCAAGGTGCCGATTCAAGTCGCGAATAAGCGCACCGTCGAGTCCTTGATCAAGGCGGGAGCCTTCGATTCGTTCGGGTCGACACGACGAGCGCTCCTCGAGATTCACGAAGACGCCGTTGACTCTGCAGTGAGCCTCA
>JANOOQ010000326.1:0-1657 GCA_031421515.1 Leifsonia sp. | reverse complement strand
CCTTCGCAATGGCGTCGAGCGCGGCATCCGTCGCTGCGGCAACCGCGGATTCTGTAATCGGGGAGGACTCTGGCACAAGCAACGAGTTTAGTGGCGCTTGCTTACTGCGGGTCGCCCAGCCGCATCCACGGATGCAAGCCGAAAAGCACTTCGGAAACAATGTGAAAGTCAGGGTCGGCGTCAACGATGTCGGTGAACTGCAGCGACCGGTCTGGCAGCACCGTCAGAGTGGCCGAGGTCGAATCCCCTGGGTCATCACTCCACAGGTGCGTGTACGAATTACCGTCGAGCTCGTACGTGCCGATCGCTCCGGGGACCTCGAGTGGCTTGTCGGACTGTTGCTCATAGACCCATTGGCCATCGTCGAACGTCCAGTAGTAGGTACCAGCGTGCTCCGCGAGCGTTGCGGGGTCGGTCACGCCAGCCTCGCTCAGCTCTGCCTCGGTGATCGTCACCTCATAGAGCCCGTCGATCGCCACAACTACTGGCGGGTCGCTGCGCTCGATCGGTGGGTCACTCACGACGGTCTGAGTCGGAGCGCACGCGGTCATGCTCGCGGCGACCAACACTGCGGCAAAGAGACTAACGGATGCGATCCGGCCCATGTGCTCACGCTAAGAGTGCGGGAGGCGCAAGTCAATCAATTGGATGCGGCCGCCACTTCCTTATGGGTGAACTACCCAGTGCGTCTCGCGGACCAGGTCCCCACGTCACTCCCGCAGGCTGCGCCGTCGGAGTATGTTCCGTTCATACTCTTGCCGTCCGTCGAGATGTTGCCTTGATACTGGATCTCGTTGCCGGCCTGGACGCTGCCGAAAGTCACGAGTCGATCGTCAACGGCTCCCGCCACCTCTCCAGATCCGGCGCATGGTGAGTTCGCAATATCGATGAGGCCGTTGAGCTCGCCACCCTCGATCACGATCGAGAGCGTGAACGTACCCGCCTCCTCGTACTTGCTGCTTTGCCATTGACCCTGCCATGATCCTGCCGGTGTGGGCGCTGGCGCGGCAGTAGGCGTCGGGGCTAGCGGTTCACCGTGAAAGGTGATCGCGACGTATCCGGTCGCCCTGACGTCGGTGATCGACGTGAGATGCGTTGTCGCTGCATCGAGAATCGGTGCCGCGACGCTCTCGACGATCCCGCGGATGCTCTTCGGAATCTGGTCGAAGACGAGCGCAGTGAACAGCTTTCGCACCCGCTCGATGTCATTGCGCTGAACGGACCCTACGAGCTTGAGCAACCCAGCGTGCTCCTCGCCCTGCGCAGCCTTCGCGGTCTCCTGACCAGTTACGTAGTCGTACCGAGCCTTCTGGTCGTTGTCGAGCACGGAGCCGGCCTTGTCCGTTGTGGACAAGTCAGGGCGCGCCATGTTTGTCGGCGTCCAAGCTATCTTGGAACCGGTCGCAGACCCGGCGTCGCGCAGATTAACGTCGAAGAACGCCGCGCAGTCGAGCACTCCGGCAGGGATAGGTAGTCGGTTGTCGAGCACGCTGAGGGTCATACCCCCGCGCACCTGCTCGTCGCCAACCCCGAATCGATTGGTGTCGGGTTTCGCCTCGAGGGTCGCTCGCCAAGGCATTAGGTAGGTGGACACCTGTCGGATCGTCTCGATCGCCCCGAGTACCGTCACAATAACTTGGACGATCGGGCCGGTCAC
>JANOOQ010000325.1:0-5942 GCA_031421515.1 Leifsonia sp. | reverse complement strand
GGCGCCAGATTCCCGTCGCGGGCGGGCTCGACGTGACGTTTCTCGAGCCGCTTGGGGTCGTCGGTGTCATCGTGCCGTGGACCTTTCCCATGACGATCGCGAGTTGGGGGTTTGCGCCCGCGCTCGCGGCGGGCAACGCCGTCGTGCTTAAGCCCGCCGAGTGGACTCCGCTCACCGCGATACGGCTCGGCGAGCTCGCGCTCGAAGCGGGCTTGCCCGACGGACTCTTCCAAGTGCTGCCGGGCAACGGCTCGGTCGTGGGCGAACGGTTCGTGACTCACGAGAGCGTGCGCAAGATCGTCTTCACAGGCTCGACCGAGGTCGGCAAGCAAGTCATGGCGGGATGCTCGGCTCAAGTCAAGGCCGTGACACTCGAGCTCGGCGGCAAGAGCGCCAACATCGTGTTCGCGGACGCGGATCTTGAGAAGGCAGCATCCACTGCTCCCTACGCGGTCTTCGAGAACGCGGGTCAAGACTGTTGCGCGCGCAGCCGGATTCTCGTCGAGCGGAGCGTCTACGACAGGTTTCTCGAACTACTCGAGCCCGCCGTCAAGGGAGTTCGAGTCGGTGACCCAAGTGATCCTGAGACTGCGATGGGGCCGCTCGTTTCGAAGGCGCACTTCGACTCGGTGTGTGGGTATGTACCGGATGACGCGCCGGTAGCCTTCCGCGGATCCAAGCCGGAAGGCGCGGGCTACTGGTTCGCCCCGACCGTGCTGACTCCCGCTTCGCGCACCGACCGCACGGTCGTCGACGAGATCTTCGGTCCCGTCGTCACGGTGCTTGCCTTCGATGACGAGGCCGACGCGATCGCACTCGCCAACGCAAGTGTCTACGGGTTGAGCGGTTCGATCTTCACGCGCGACGTCGGCCGGGCCATCCGAGTGGCGAGGGGTGTCGAGAGCGGCAACCTGTCGGTCAATTCGCACTCGTCGGTTCGCTACTCAACTCCCTTCGGCGGCTTCAAGCAAAGTGGCTTGGGGCGCGAGCTCGGGCCAGACGCGGCGAACGCTTTCACCGAAACCAAGAACGTCTTCATCTCGACCGACTAACCAGGAGCACACATGGCAGTGACAAAGATCGACCTCACGCAGCGACTCAAGGGCAAGGTCGCCGTGATCACGGGCGGCGCGAGCGGCATCGGTCTCGCGACGGCTCGCCGATTTGCAGCCGAGGGCGCGACGGTCGTCATTGGCGACCTTCCCGGGGAGGCTGGCCCCGCGGCCGCCTTGCTCGTCGGCGGACTCTTCGTCGAAGTGGATGTCACGAACGAAGCCCAAGTGAACAATCTGTTCGACACTGCTCAGTCGACCTACGGAAGCGTAGACATCGCCTTCAACAACGCCGGAATCTCTCCCCCCGACGACGACTCGATCGAGACGACGGAGCTTCCCGCGTGGGATCGCGTGCAAGACGTCAACCTCAAGAGCGTGTACTTGTGCTCGCGAGCGGCGCTTCGGCACATGGTCAAGCAGCAGTCCGGGTCGATCATCAATACCGCGTCGTTCGTCGCCGTCATGGGGTCTGCAACCTCGCAAATCTCCTACACCGCCTCGAAGGGTGGCGTGCTCGCGATGACGAAGGAACTCGGCGTTCAGTTCGCGCGGCAGGGCATCCGCGTCAACGCGTTGTGCCCGGGGCCCGTTAACACTCCGTTGCTGCAAGAGCTTTTCGCGAGCGATCCCGAGCGTGCTCAACGCCGACTCGTGCACATTCCCACGGGTCGTTTCGCCGAGCCGGAAGAGCTTGCAGCGGCCGTCGCGTTTCTTGCGAGTGACGACGCGAGCTTCATCACGGCGTCGACGTTCCTCGTCGACGGCGGAATCAGTTCCGCATATGTGACGCCGCTGTAGGTCGTGCCATGACCGACGTGGGGGACGCGCAGGGCCTCGCAGACGAGGTGCTGTTTCGACCCGTGCGCAGCGGCAATGCGTTCGAAGACACCGTCGCGCGACTGCTGCAGACCATCCGCTTGGGAGTCGTGGGGCTCGGCGAACCCCTGCCGTCTGAGCGTGACCTTGCAGCCCGATTCTCGGTGAGTCGCGACACCGTGCGCGACGCGATCCGTTCGCTGTCGGATGCGGGCTTCTTGGTTTCTCGACGAGGCCGGTACGGCGGCACTTTCGTGAGCGACACGCTGCCCGTCGCTGCGCCCGTCGGAGACGTCGAGCTCGACGCCGCTGAGATCAACGACGTCTTGGGCTTGCGCGAGATTCTCGAAGTGGGCGCCGCGAGAGCCGCCGCGGGGCGAGACTTGTCCGCGACCGATCGCGAATTGCTATGGAACCGGATGCGCGAAACCGCGGCCGCGTCAATCGACGACTATCGCCGGCTCGACTCGAGGCTCCACCTCACGATTGGCGAAGTCGTGGGAACCCCGTCACTGGTGTCGCTGCTCGCGGACAACCGCACGCGCGTCAACCAGTTGCTCGACGGAATCCCGCTACTCGCTCGCAACATCGAACACTCGAACCAGCAGCACGAAGACATCGTGGTTGCGATCCTGACGGGCAACGCAGATCGAGCCGCTTCGGCGATGTCTGAGCACCTCGCGGGGAGCGCGGCGCTCTTGCGCGGGTTCTTGAGCTAGCGAGCCGTTACGGCTTGGGAGTCTTTGGCGCTGTCGTCGTCGTCGTCGTCGTTGGCTTGGTCGTCGCTGCAACGGCGGTCGCGGATTGCGGCTCGGAGGGCGAATTCCTCGCCACGTAAAGTTGCGCCGCGGTGGTTGCGACAAGCAGGAACCTCACGAGAAGAAAGATGAGGCCAATTGTGATGACAATTGCTACGAGGCAGAAGATGCCCATGACTGCTATGCCGAAGAAGTGGCCGAACCACCCGGCCGGCCCGAATCCGTCGTATCCCATGTGCTAATCCTCCAGTTCTCGGGAAGCGTTCGCTTCCGTAATGACAGTGCCTACCGCGATCGCGACCGTGAGACCCCAGCTCACCCACATGAGGATGAGCCGCCAGTCGCGGGGCCCCTTTCGAGTAGCTTGCGCGACACCCCAGACGCCGAATAGGGCGCTCAGAATGCTTGTGTTGAAGATGAACTTGCGCATGTGTCCTCCTGTCTCCACGCTACCCGCTCGACGCAGCAACTGCGCCGACGACGGCACTTAGCTGACAGTTGACTGGCAAACTGACCGATCGGACAGGCTCTGACCGATCGGTCAGTTAGCGTGGAATCATGTCAAGCCAACAGGAACTTCGAGCCATCGCTCTTGCCGAGTTTGCGGCTGTTGGATACGCGGGCACTTCGCTCCAGCGCATCGCAGAGTTGGCCGGGGTATCGAAGTCCACCGTGCTGTATCACTTCGCATCCAAAGAAGCGCTCCTCGAAGCGACGATCGGCCCCGCGATCGACCGCATGGTCGCGATCCTGAGCCCGATCGAAGTCGAGGGTCTCAGTCAAGTCGGCCGCACGGCGTTCCTCGAAGAGTTCGTGGACTTCTTGCTCGCGCATCGACTCGAGGTTCACATGTTCATCAACCAGGGCCCCTCTCTCGTTGACGTTCCCGTGATCGACCGCGCTAACGCGCTCGTGCAGCGGCTCGCGCAGTTCTTCTCGGCGAATGCGGCATCCGTCGAAGAAAAGATGCGGTTCGGCATCGCGCTTGGGGGAGCGGCGTACACGTTGTGCACCGTGAGCACTCTCGAAATCGAAGTGGGCTCGACGGAAGAGACGCGGGCCGCACTCTTGTCAATCATGAGCGAGCTTCTCGCCCCCGTTCGTATTCGCTAGCGATCAAGGAATCTCGTGGCAACTCTTCTTTATCGACTCGGCCGTTTCTCCTACCGGCGCGCGTGGCGCGTCATCGGTGTCTGGATCATTCTCGCGATCGTGACTCTCGGTGGCGGCGTCATGCTCGGCGGGCAGACTCAAGAGTCGTTCGCGATCCCCGGCACGGAGTCGCAAGAGGCGCTCGATCGCCTCGAGGCAGTGTTTCCCTCCGTCGCGGGTGCGAGTGCTACCGCGGTCGTCGTGGTCCCGGATGGTGCATCCGTCGCAGACTTCGAAGGCACGATCGAGCAACTCACGAGCGCGATCGAAAAGGTCGACGGAGTCGAATCCGCCACGAGTCCGTTCAGTGAATACGCCGGCAATGCGATTTCGACGGACGAGAACATGGCGATCATCCGAGTGCAATTTGACGGGCCGTCGTCGGATGTTACCGTCGAAACGCTCGAAGAGCTCACTTCAACCGCGCACATCGGGCGCGACGCTGGGCTCACGGTCGAATTCGGCGGACAAGTCTTTCAAGACAACACCGTCGGCCTCACGATTACCGAGTTGTTTGGCGTGATTTTCGCGGGTGTCGTGCTCGTCATCACATTCGGGTCACTCCTCGCCGCCGGCATGCCCTTGCTCTCGGCGCTCTTGGGCGTCGGGATCGTCATGGGCGCGATCACGGCGCTGTCAGCGTTCACGACCGTCTCGAGTTCGGCTCCGCTCCTGGCCCTCATGATCGGCCTCGCGGTGGGGATCGACTACGCGCTCTTCATCCTGTCGAGGCACCGGACGCAACTCGCGGCGGGCGAAGACCCGGAGGAGTCCGCCGCCATGGCCGTCGGCACCGCGGGCAGCGCCGTCGTGTTTGCCGGGCTCACGGTCATCATCGCTCTGCTCGGGCTACTCGTGGTGGGCATCCCGTTCCTCTCGGTCATGGGCGTCGGCGCGGCCGTCGCGGTACTCATTGCGATCGGAGTCGCGACGACACTTCTTCCCGCGCTCATGGGCCTCGCGAAGGGTCGGCTCGCGCCCAAACCAAACTCACGTGCGGCGAAACGCGCGCGCGGTGAAAGCGGCCCGACGATGGGCCTCACGTGGGTCACGGGCGTCATGAAGCGGCCCGTGCTTGCGTCCATCGGGGTCGTCGCGATTCTCGGTACGCTCGCGATTCCCGCGCTGAGCCTTGACCTCAATCTTCCTAACGGCGGATCCGAGCCCGCAGGTTCGACGCAGCGCCAGGCATACGACCTCGTGACAGAGGGCTTCGGCGCGGGCTACAACGGACCCCTCATCGTCGCCGTCGACATCACTCAGACGATCGACATTCTCGACGACCTCGACGCGATCGGCGACGAGCTGCGGGCGCTCGACGGAGTCGAGTACGTGTCGCAAGGATTCCCCGATGAGGGACTCGACACCGCGATCATTCAAGTCGTCGCCTCGAGTGCCCCCGACTCGATCGAGACGAAGCAACTCGTTCAGACGATTCGTGAGCTCGCCCCCGGCATCGAGGCGCGATTCGACACACCGATCTCAGTGACGGGTTCGACGGCCGTCGGGATCGACATCTCAAATCGACTCGCGAACGCGTTGGTTCCCTTCGGGCTTATCGTCGTCGGTCTCTCGATTGTGCTGCTCATGGCCGTGTTTAGATCCGTGCTCGTGCCGATCAAGGCCGCGCTCGGGTTCTTGCTTTCCGTCACCGCCGCGTTCGGTGTCGTTGTCGCGGTATTCCAGTGGGGGTGGCTCGGCGAGCTTCTCTCCGTCGAAAATCCCGGCCCCATTCTGAGTTTCATGCCCATCATCCTCATGGCCGTGTTATTCGGCCTTGCGATGGACTACGAGGTCTTTCTCGTGGCGGGAATGCGCGAGGAATTCGTCAAGACGGGCGACGCGCGCTTCGCTATCAGGGCCGGCTTCGCCTCGGGAGCTCGCGTCGTGACGGCCGCGGCACTCATCATGTTCTTCGTCTTCTTCGCATTCGTACCCGACGGCGGGGGCACGATCAAACCCATCGCACTCGGGCTCGCGGTCGGTATCGCGTTCGACGCGTTCCTCGTGCGCATGACCCTCGGCCCCGCCCTCATGACTCTCTTTGGCAAGGCAGCGTGGTGGATGCCCGCGTGGCTCGGCCGCGCCTTGCCGAAGTTTGACATCGAAGGTGAAGCGCTGCGCGAGCACCGGCACGCCGTGGACTGGGCGCTCGCGGAAG